>JAIBDA010000010.1 GCA_024679635.1 Amphritea sp.
AGGGGATAACGAGTATCCTGACATCGCCGCTCCTGCGCATTCCTGTACTAACGGCATACCGTACATCCTGACATCGCCGCTCCTGCGCATCCATGCGCCCGCGGCATACCGTACATCCTGTACATAAAAAAGCCGGTATTGAGAGTGAGCTCAGTACCGGCTTCATAGATCAAAGATAGAATCAGTGTTCGCGAGTAGCCCGGAACTGCATATCCGGCCAGCGCTCTTCGGTCAGACTCAGATTAACACGGGTCGGCGCCAGATAGGTCAGCAGACCGCCGCCATCCAAAGCCAGATTATCACCGCCTTTTCTGCGAAGATCTTCCAGTTTTCGCTCATCGTCACATTCAACCCAACGAGCAGTGGCAATAGTTACAGGCTCGTACATGCACTCAACTTTATACTCATCATTAAGACGGTATACCACCACTTCAAACTGCAACTGACCCACAGCACCCAGAATCAGATCGTTCTTATTGATCGGTTGAAACAACTGTACCGCGCCCTCTTCCGACAGTTGTTGCAAGCCTTTCTGTAGCTGCTTCATCTTCAGTGGATCTTTAGGACGTACCCGACGAAACATCTCAGGCGCAAAGTGAGGAATACCGGTAAATTTCAGATCTTCGCCTTCGGTAAAGGTATCGCCAATCTGAATCGTTCCATGGTTGTGCAGCCCGATAATATCGCCGGACCAGGCCTCCTCAACATTAGAGCGATCGCCCGCCAGGAAGGTTACTGCATCAGCAATTTTTACATTCTTCTTGATCCGCACATGGCGCATCTTCATGCCCCGGGTATAACTACCTGAACATACCCGCATAAACGCTATTCGGTCGCGATGTTTAGGATCCATATTGGCCTGAATTTTAAATACAAACCCAGAAAACTTCTCCTCATCAACCGCAACAGAGCGACTGAGCGTCTCCCGGGCAATGGGGGACGGGGCAATTTCAACAAAGCCATCCAGCATCTCGCGAACACCGAAGTTAGACAATGCCGTACCAAAATAAACCGGCGTCTGACGACCTGCCAGATACTCTTCCTTATCATATTCATGACTGGCACCGCGTACCAGCTCAACTTCTTCAAGGAAGTCTTCATACAGATCACCCAGTAACGCCTGAGCTTCTGTGCTCTCCAGGCCTTTAACCTGAACATCTTCCGAGATGATACTGCCCTGACCCGGGGTGAAAACATGGATAGTATCGGTGTAGAGGTTATACACTCCACGGAAATCCTTACCCATGCTGATCGGCCAGGTGATCGGTGCTGCAGCTATCTTTAAAACTTCTTCAATTTCATCCAACAGATCAATGGGATCACGAATATCCCGGTCCATCTTATTAACAAAGGAAAGAATCGGGGTATCCCGTAACCGACAAACGTCCATCAGTTTAATGGTTCGGGCCTCTACACCCTTAGCGCCATCAACGACCATTAAAGCGGAATCTACAGCCGTCAGAGTCCGATAAGTATCTTCCGAGAAATCCTCGTGTCCCGGTGTGTCCAACAAGTTCACAATCCGGCCATTATGAGGAAACTGCATCACCGAGGAGGTCACGGAGATACCCCGCTCCTTCTCCATACTCATCCAGTCAGATGTGGCATGACGATCAGACTTTTTGCCCTTAACAGTACCGGCTTTCTGAATCAGGTTTCCGAACAACAACAGTTTTTCGGTAATCGTGGTTTTACCCGCATCCGGGTGGGAGATAATAGCGAAAGTCCGACGGGTCGAAACTTCCTGAGAGATGCTAGACATAGAGATCCGATTATTTTGAATAACTGCCCTGCCAAGAACCTGCAGCGGCCATGAATAATTAATTGGCCGCTATTTTCGCCGATCAGCCTCCAATCCACAACCGAAAGCTATTCACCCTGTCCAGATAGGGCAAAAAACTTACCAACTCTGTTATTTCGACATCACTTCAGCGCCTTCTATTGATCCGCATAAAGAAAAAGCTCGAATTAACCATAACCATTTGAATAACTGAAAAAGCAGGCAGAATATACACCAGTATAAGGACAGGAGTTTTTTAACCATGAACTCAGATCGTAGTTTAACCAATGCCATTATTCAGGGTATTCCCAGTGACCCCGAACAACTGCGCCGTGAGTATACTCAGCTATACCGCTATAAACTTGATCTTGAAACACTACTCAATACCACTGAAGACTTTATCTACATCAAAGACCACAACCATAAATTCATTTATGGCAGCAAAGCCTTTGCTCGTCTGACAAAACATGACTCATTTCAGGAGTTAGTCGGTAAAGATGACTTTGATATTTTCCCACCGGAACACGCCCATCGTTACTTTGAAGCTGAGCAATCCGTAATCACCGAAGGGAGGGCGCTAAGCCTTCACGAAGAGCCCTACTACGATCTGAATAATCAACTCTGCTGGGTCAGCTCCACTAAAAACCCTGTCTTTGATGACCGGGGAAATGTGATTGGCTTAGTTGGGGTTAGCAAAGACATTACCAAGCTAAAGCGCCAGACTGAGAAAATTCAATACCTGGCTCATCATGATGATCTCACCGGACTACTCAATCATCGGGCACTGTTTGAATTTGGCGGAGTACTTTTATCCGCTGCTCAAAGAGATCATTTCAGACTCTTCGCTCTGTATTTAGATCTGGACGGTTTCAAACAGGTTAATGATCTTCATGGCCACGCCCGGGGTGATGAAGTACTGAGAACCTTCGCCCGTATCATACAAGACAGCATTCGTAATGGTGATTTGGCCGCCCGAATGGGAGGGGACGAATTTCTCATTTTAATGAGTAGTCCTTATGAACAGGCAGATGCTGCTGAACAATTTGCAGTGCGTTTCATTGAGACTATCAGCCGCAAGCAAGAGCGATTAAGTGGCTGCAACTGCAGTATCGGCATTGCGCTAGCTCAGCAGCAAGAGACATTAAGCCCGCTCATCAAAGCTGCCGACAGTGCGATGTATACCGCTAAACGAGACCCTATAGTCCACTATGTCATTACAGAAAGATAAATCCAGACCTTGACCGGCTTACAGTGCACATTATCATTTAGAAAATCTCCAGGGCTTGTCTTGTGGCACATATAAACTAGCCTTTTTAATACACCGCTGAGTAATATCCGTCGCCTCAGAAAACAAAACATCCCGTCCTTCTGCTATTTTTCTCGTGTAAAGGGGAATAGTCCAACCGTAAAAAACCGCAAGACACCGCTGTGTTTTCTGGACACCGGCCACATCTACTTCATCCCAGTTACATCGGTAACCCGCGATTGGCTGACTTGGGGCACTCTTGGAAACCAACGTATAAGGAGTCACACTCTTTTCATCTGGTGCATGCAGCCGAACCCGCGCGATATTATCTTGAGAGTGATAGGTATATATAGCCTCGTGGGTTTCCCACTGCTCTTTTCGGTACGGGTTATATTGTATTTCACCAGCCAGTCTTGCGGAGAGATCCAACCGTTCTCCTGTTTCTTCAAGATAATTGATATCCGCTGTCGCGATAACAGTACGGCGACCCTTCATATCGGGCTGATCACTAATAAGCTTAGTAAAAACCTGGTCAAAGGAGATCACATACGCCGGCACTTCATCAAGATCACAGCTCAGGGGCTGCGGGTCCTGCGCATAGCTGGCAGAGATACTCACTAGCGAGACTATAGTCAGCATTTGTTTAAAAACCGTGCTTGGTTCCATCATCAGATCCGGTTTATATCCCTGCAATTGAGTATCCTCAATGATTATCAGATCGGCTGAAAGCGATGAGGTGAAGCAAAAATACCAAAGAAACAGTTCTTCTTACAAGCTTTGACCAGAAACAGTGCGACAATCTGCCACATCCATGACACAAGCCTCTTGGTTATAATTTCGCTTTCTGCCAAGCTAACGTTATGAACTACACCAGCAATACCCGCCATCAGCTACTTCAGCTCAGTTATATCCGTACGGTCACCATTTTTGGTCAGAGCGGGCTACTGCTTTACCTGTATATTGGCCTGCATGTCAGCCTTAATTTTTGGCTAATCGCTTTTGCCCTGATGGCGATGGCGCTATTGAACCTGTTATCACTGATTCGGCTTCGCTCGCCACTTCCGCTGACCCAACTGGAGTTTTTCTTCCAACTGGTTGCCGATATTGCCTTTTATGTCTGCCTGCTCTATCAGGTAGGCGGAGCCGGCAACCCGTTTTCCGCGTTACTACTTATTCCATTAATTATCAGCGCAACCTCGCTGCCAAAGAAGTTCATCTGGCTGACAGCCTTTCTGGTGACAATCAGTTACAGCCTGCTGATGCGTTTCTTTATTCCGATCACCTTGCCTGATACCGGGCATCAGCATCAGGCTACAGCATTATTTAATCTGCATATGGCCGGCATGTGGGTCAATTTTATCCTGACGGCAGTGCTGATCACCTGGTTTGTCGTCAACATCCGGGAGAACCTACAGCGTCAGGAGGTGAAACTAAACCGAACACGGGAACAGAATCTCCGTAACCAGCAACTGTTGTCTCTTGCAACAATGGCAGCAGGCACGGCCCATGAGATGGGTACCCCGCTGGCCACCATGCGGGTAGTTCTGCATGAGATGCAGTTAGATCACAGTGACAATCCGGAGCTCCTTGACGATATTGAGCTACTTCAATCCCAGGTTGAGAACTGTTCCGACCGCTTAAAACATCTGGCAGAATCTGTAAAACAAGAGCAAAGAGATTCACGCCCACTGCCTGCCGACCAGTTTTTTCGTGAGTTGCTGGATCGCTGGCTGCTTTTGCGACCCACCGCGAATTTTAACCCACCCGAAATTCATCTCAATGGCAACCCAACAGTCTTCAGCTCTATCCCGTTGCAACAGGCATTTATTAACCTTTTAAATAACGCTGCCGATGCTTCGGGTAAGCCGTTGCAGATAGAAGTATCATCAGATCAACAGCAGATTCTCTTTAGCATAAAGGACCGGGGACCGGGCATTCCGCTTGAACAAGTGGAAAAACTGGGCAGTCCATTTATAACGACTAAGGGCAAGGGGCTGGGAATCGGCCTATTTCTAACCGCTTCCGCTCTAGACAGCTACGGCGGAGAAGTCCGGCTTTTTAATCAACCTGAAGGCGGCACCCTGACCGAAGTAAAACTGCCTCTCATCAAGGAACCTCAAAACGATGAACACTAATGACTCCTCAGTTAAGTTTCTTATCGTCGATGATGATGAAACATTTACCCGGGTACTGAGCAAAGCCATTCAACGTCGGGGGTATGAAACTACAGTGGCCAGTTCTGCCGAAGAAGCTCTAGATCTGCTGGAAAGGTTCACACCGGATCTGGCAACCCTGGATCTCAAAATGGATGGTGCATCCGGCATCACTCTGGTGCCTAGATTGAAAGCGCTTAATCCTAATATTAAAATTCTGATTCTGACCGGTTATGCCAGCATTTCCACCGCTGTCGAAGCGATAAAACTAGGCGCTACCGATTATCTGGCCAAACCTGCCGATACCGATCAAATTCTGGCTAAGCTGAATGTAACAGAGCCAGACCCGGGTATTGAGATCGCAGACAAACCTATGTCGGTAGGGCGATTAGAGTGGGAACACATTCAGAAGGTACTGATCGAGCACGATGGAAACATTTCTGCCACCGCCCGAGCTTTAGGGATGCACCGCAGAACCTTGCAACGCAAACTGCAGAAACGCCCCGTCAGAGAAGAGCACTAAAAAATTTAGTTACTGGTCATCGATATACTTTTTAGCATCAAAGGTGCGAATCCAGTCGGGATAAAACACCATCATTCCGGTCATGATAATGCCGTTCAGGAGCCCCTCAGGAAACATAATCAGCGGTAAAATCTGGATATATTCCTGATAGATTTTTTCGCCACTGTAAACATCACTTATCCAGAGTAGAAAACTCATACTCAGGCCGCCACAAAGAGTAGCCACACCAGCCCCCAGAAAAGCGCAAAGAAACAGATATATAAAGAAATTGGTCGGCAGTTTTGCTTCAACCCTACGCAAAATACCATAACTAACTAACACCGGAATAACGATAGTGCTGAGTCCGTTAATCGCAAAGCCATTCCAGACTTCATGCCCTATTAACGTTGTCCCTATAAGTGCCAGACTGGCCGAAAGGATAGCCAGGTCCCAACCAAACATCAGGGTTAGTACGGTGACACCGAGGAAGTGAACACCTAGCCCAGGAGAGATACCTGCACGCATTTGCCACAACAACATCAAGCCGACAGTGGTACCTAACAACAGATGCTGAAGCTGACGACTACTGAACAATGTTGACCAGGGAGCTGACCAGAGTGCAAAACCCAACAGCGTAAAATAGCCCACCTGTGCGAACCAGAACCAGAAGCCGCTAATCAGATCAGTAGTTAAATTCATATCGGAATCCGTTTATAAAACTGTACTGATACTACCCCGCTATGAACTCAGGAAGATTGCTACAGCTCATTAAAATCGCATCCTCCCTCCCTGTATCGGTTGGGTAATAACCTTTACGCAAGCCATCCTGCTGATAGCCTAAACGTCGATAAAGGCTTAACGCAGCAAGGTTTGAACTGCGTACTTCAAGCATATTTCGGACAATTCCCCGGCGAAGAAGTTGCTCATGGATAAATTTCAGCACCTCCTCTGCTAACCCCTTACCGCGCTGGCCAGGCCGAGTGGCTATCTGTAACAACTCTGCTTCATCCAACACAGTTGATAGCAGGGCAAAGCCGTTTAGCTGACCACTCTGCCACAGGCCCACAGATAAATATCGATCTCCGGTTATATACGAGTGTAGCTGACTATCGGACCATGGCGGGACAAAACAACAAGCTTCAATTTCAGAAAGGGAAGGCAGATCCTCAACCACTAACAGGCGTAGGGACTTACTGCTCATCGATAACAACTGCCTGTTGCAGGTGATCCAGCAGTGGCTGAAGATCACTCCAGACTTCCCGCTTACAACCCGGCAACATCATCATCTCTGTCAGGCTGGCACTAGCCAGGGTTTTAACATCAGAGCGCAGGCTGAACAGCATGCCCCGCAGTTGATCTAGAGACTCCTGCCGTTCAAGCACCATCTGAGCGGCGGACTCTCCCAATAACAGCACCGTTTTCACCGGGGCTTTTTCTAAGCTTTTCTTCAGCTTATGTTGTACTGTGAGACGCGCCTGCTCGGCCCCCTGGTCCAATGATTTGCTGGCAAACATCGGCCAGGGCAGAGTGTAGTAATCAGCAGCACTGCCACCAACCAAACCGATAGAGCGAAGAATTTTATCCAACAAAATTTGGTGATGAGCATCCGCCTGACCACTCCCCTGCCGTGTGACTGAGGATACCGGCGGCAGTGAATCGATCACTAAACAATCCTGATAGGCCATAAAGGCTAATTTGAAGGGTTTCTGCTCAGTTTGTTCAGCGGGCTCGGGCAGATCAATCACTGCCACGTCGGGCTGAGATACGGCCAAGACTTCTGCGACTGGTACAGGTACAGATTCAGGCGGAGTGACTGGCTGCGGCGTCGGTTGAACCTTTACTTTCTCTGGTTTCGCCTCAACCGGTGCACCAAAACTGGCACTGAGTTCTGCCCGGGCTTGCTTCGCCGCAATGGCACGGTCGGCTGGATTAAGGAAAGACGCCGCAGCGGTTCCCTGAGGATTATCCAGTGATTGAGCAGATTCACTTTCTGGCCAGCAGTATTCCCACACCCAATCAGGAGTGGGTCGCGCACCGGGCAATTGTCGGCGTGGTAACCAGCTAGCAATGCCCATCGTTTCCAGATACTGATGTCGCAGCGACTGCTCCATATTCTGTTGCCCTTTTGTAGCTTAACTTTCCAACCGGCTCACACCTGAGGGTGCGCTTTCTCTTCGGTAGATTCAAGCATATTCAGTGCATGAATATAGGCTTTAGCCGACGCAATAATGATATCTGTATCAGCACCCAGACCATTGACAATCCGTCCGCCCTTCTCGAGCCTGACAGTAACTTCGCCCTGAGAATCGGTACCACTGGTGATCGCATTCACCGAGTACAGCTCCAATGACGCACCGGACTGAACAATGGACTCAATCGCTTTGAGTGCAGCATCAACAGGGCCACTGCCGTCAGCTTCACCCGTCTGTTCAGAATCACTCATAGCAACGGTAACCTTCGCTACAGGCGTTTCACCTGTTTGCGAAGTCACTGATAAGCTGCTCAGCTTAAATTTCTCATAGTGTGAAGTACGGGCATCACTGACCAGCGCTTGAAGATCTTCATCAAAAATTTCATGCTTCTTATCCGCCAGATCTTTAAACCGTGCAAACGCTGTATTCAATTCAGCATCCGATTCAAACGTTGTACCCAACTCTTCCAAACGAGCACGGAAAGCGCTGCGACCCGAATGCTTACCCATGACCATTTTATTCGCGTTCCAGCCGACATCCTGAGCGGTCATAATTTCATAAGTTTCGCGGTGCTTCAGCACCCCGTCCTGATGAATACCGGATTCATGAGCAAAAGCGTTGGCACCAACAATGGCTTTGTTTGGCTGCACTGGAAAGCCAGTAACACTGGAAACCAGACGCGACGCCGGGACTATCTGAGTGGTATCGATGCCGGTATGCAGTCCTAACACATCCTGCCGGGTGCGCAGAGCCATCACGACTTCCTCCAGCGAAGCGTTACCCGCACGCTCACCTAAGCCGTTAATCGTACATTCCACTTGTCGAGCACCGGAACTAACCGCCGCCAGAGAGTTTGCGACAGCCAGACCCAGATCGTTGTGGCAGTGAACCGAGAATATCGCTTTATCTGCATTTGGAATTCGTTCGAGCAGTTGCTTCAGGGTATAACCAAACTCTTCCGGTACGGCATATCCAACAGTATCGGGAATATTAATGGTACGGGCACCGGCATCGATCACTTTCTCGATAATTCGGCACATAAAATCAAATTCAGAACGGCTGGCATCCTCCAGTGAGAATTCCACGTCGCTAATCAGGTTACGCGCCCTTTTTACCGCATAAACCGCCTGCTCTACCACTTTATCAGGGTCCATCTGCAGCTTGTACTTCATATGGATAGGAGAAGTGGCGATAAAGGTATGTATACGACCTGAGTTAGCGTTCACCAGCGCTTCACCCGCGCGGTCAATATCCGCGTCAAGGGCCCGGGACAGAGAACAAATGGTACTGTCCTGGATAGTATCAGCGATCGCTTTTACCGACTCAAAATCACCGGGAGAGGCAATAGCAAAGCCCGCTTCAATAACATCGACCCGCATCTTTTCCAGCTGTTTAGCAATGCGCAGCTTCTCTTCACGGGTCATAGATGCGCCGGGGCTCTGCTCACCATCACGCAATGTCGTATCAAAAATAATTACACGGTTATTATCGGTCATGACCGGACTCCAGAAACTGATTGGCTAACACTGTTTCAGTGCTGCTAAAAGACTGCTATGACTTGCCGAAAAAGAGCGCGGCAGGTGATGAGCTATCGATCAAAAAAGACAAAAAAATATCTGAAATTATGATGATAGCCGCTATATTATCTATTATCGCCTAATATAACTTTCTGATGGTTATTTGCAACTCAATGACGTACAAATACCCCTCTGTTAGTCGCTAAATTAAAGGGATTCAGCCGATGAATAGTGATCACTTCGATCAGCCTGTCGACCGCCATACCACCTTCAGTCAGAAATGGGAAAAGTACCGGGATACCGACATTCTACCCATGTGGGTCGCTGATACCGATTTTATGGCACCACCAGCGGTGATCGAAGCGCTGCAGTCACGGGTTGATCATGGAATATTTGGTTATACCAACACGCCGGCCGAGCTCAACCAACTGATTATCGAACGGATGGAATCTCAATATAACTGGGCAATACAGGCAGAATGGCTGGTCTGGTTACCCGGGCTGGTCTGCGGCTTAAACCTGGCCTGTCGCAGCGTCGGGGTCAGCCAGAATGCAGTGGCCACCGCTAAACCAGTCTATCCACCGTTTATGTCAGCCCCGCGACTGTCAGACCGCAGACTAATCAGTATCCCGATGATTGAACGACAACAACGCTGGCTGATCGATTTCGACGCTCTGGAGCAGTCCATCACCGACACTACTACGCTGCTGCTGTTCTGCAATCCGCATAACCCGGGTGGCACTGTATACACCCGGGAGGAACTTGAACGGTTGAGTGAAATCTGTCTCAAACATGAGCTAACCGTCTGCTCCGATGAGATTCACTGTGATCTGATTCTGGAACCTGGACTACAGCATATTCCCCTGGCATCACTGAACAATGAGATAGCCGCGCAATCAATCACTTTGATGGCGCCCAGTAAGACCTTCAACATCGCAGGGCTGGGCTGCTCTTTCGCTATTATCCCCGATGCAGCCCTGCGTAAACAGTTCCAGCAGGTACGAAAAGGGATAGTACCCGATGTGAACCTACTCGGTTATACCGCTACTCTGGCGGCCTACAAAGAAGGTGATAACTGGCATCAGCAACAACTGAATTACCTGAAAGGCAATCGGGACTATCTGGTCAATGAGATCAACCAGATCCCGGGATTAAAGCTCAATCAGGTCGAAGCCACCTACCTCGCCTGGATAGACGTATCCGCCGCTAAACTGGAAAACCCAGCTCACTTCTTTGAACAAGCCGGTGTAGGTATGTCACCAGGCCGGGATTTCGGCGATGACCGCTTCATGCGACTAAACTTCGGCTGCACCCGAAGTATGGTAGTGGAAGCGGTGGAGCGGATCCGCCGCGCAATGCTCAGCCACTTACCCGGAGGGTAAGACAGGAGCTCAACATGACCGCGTCGTTTACTTGTAGTTAGACGTGATTCTCATTTTACTTGCTAGAAAAAGCAGTGATTCCTGATACCTGTTATCGACCCTAAGCAGGCATCGCAAAGTGAGTGCAAGTATAAGTCGGCGCCAATACGTGTAACCTAATATGCTGACCTTAAATCAGACGCATATGTAAGGTTAAGTAGCGAAACATGGGAATAACCTGTTGCGACCTATGCAAGGTTGTACTTGGGGAGCAACCCATCGCTATTCCAGCCGGGTACGTACTAAAAAACACCAGCTTCAACGATATGGTTTACACTTGTTCTAAATACGATGAAATCATGCGACTCACTTCCGTTCCTCACCAATGGAATGTTGTGTGACCTCGTAAGATATAGACGTTTATCGATATAATTTTCTAAAGCGGACATTTATTGTGGTGTTAGCCTATAGATAGCAGTATCTTTTCGGATATCTGAATTAGGGGGTAGGTATGGCAAGAAATTTTAAAAGACCAGGGCATAAAAGCCCTAATCCGAAGCTGGTTGGTCGGGGAATAATAGAAGCCATTGATACAGAGGGCCCTTTTAATGACTGGGTTGGAATGCCTCAATACTATATCCACCTCTTAACCGTTGACTCTCAGGGGTATCGCTACCTATCGCCTGACAAGAACCTGGGAATTGAATTAGGCAAAAAAGTAACCTTTCGATACAAAGAAACCGCCAAAGACAAATTCATCGATAAAAACTCCCTGGGCGTTGTTATAGACCCCAGTGAACTACTCTAGGCCCGAATAAACAGCTGGGCTGCGTCACAGCAGCCTTATATACTGGCTTCAGAGGATTCAGTCGCTAGACCGCTGCTTTCAGGCCCGATCAAACGGCAAAGCAAGCACATCGCTAATCTGCTCCGTACCCAGCGCCAGCATGACTAATCGGTCAAGCCCCATAGCAACACCGGCGCATTCTGGCATTCCATTTTCCAAAGCCTCCACCAGCAGATTATCCGTTGGCCGTACCGGCAGCGCTTCAACCTGGCGCTGGGCGATATCCTGTGCAAAACGTCGAGCCTGCTCAGCGGCATCGGTTAGCTCAAAATAACCATTAGCCAGCTCAATCCCTGTAACAAATAACTCAAATCGGCAGGCTACAGGCTGACCTGCACTGTTTTTCATCACCCTGGAAAGGGCGGCCTGACTCGCAGGGTAGTCATAGACAAAAACGCCTCCACTATCCACCAGCTGTGGCTCTATCACATGGGACATCAGCAGGTTAAGCCAGTTATCCCGGTTGTCATCATCCATCTCCAGCTCGATATGTTCGCGGGTAATAACCGCAAGTTCTTCGGCCGTGGCTGAATAAGGGTCAATATTCAGATACTGCTGAAACAGTTCACCGTAGCTTATCCGCTGGCAAGCGGTAAGCCCAAGTAACGGCACCACCAACGCCTCGACTTCATCCATTAACCGATGATGATCAAAACCGGGACGATACCATTCCAACATAGTAAATTCAGGATTATGGCGCTTACCATACTCCCCATTACGAAACGCCTTACATATCTGGTAGATCGCCCCGCTGCCCGACGCAAGCAGACGTTTCATGGCGTATTCAGGGGAACTTTGCAGATAGCGTGTTTGCCCCTGTTGTTCTGGCAACGGGTGATAGCGACACTCGATGGTATCAATATAGGGATCACTGACAGCAGCCGTCGTCATCAGTGGCGTTTCCACCTCCAAGACATTCCGTTCAGCAAAAAAGCCACGGATCTGTGTAAAGATCTCCGCCCGCTTACGCAGGTTTTCAACCGACGCCGTCGCTTTCCACAACTCACTCATCAGACATCACCTTTCAATATAAACATCGTGCCCGCAGCATACCGCACATCCTGTACATCGCCGCTCTTGCGCGTCCATGCGCTCGCGGCATACCGTACATCCTGTACATAAAAATGGCAGCCGAGGCTGCCATTCTTTAGAACACTATTAAAGCGTCACGAGCGCAGAGAAGACAAGGCATAAAGCTGCGAACAGGCGGAGTTTAGTTTACTAAATACTCGCTACGCTTACCCTTACGGGCCATCCTTTGGATGTTGTATCAGCAAGCTGATGCTGAGCACTGTGAGCAACTTTATAACGCAGGATTATCAAGCGCAGTAGCTTTAATTATAAAGAATTGATTTGAATGCGTTATGAGCGCAGCAAGAGCAAGGCATAAACCGGTGAGCAGGCGGAGTTAAGTCGCCTTAATGAGCCTTGCGAACCGGTTTATAACGCAGCTATCGCAAGCGCAATAGCATTCAAACAATTTTTAAGCGCGGGAAACGTAGTCACCGCTGCGCGTATCAATCTTCAACACATCACCCTGTTCGATAAACAGCGGTACACGTACAACAGCGCCCGACTGCAATGTCGCAGGCTTAGAACCACCCTGAGCAGTATCACCTTTGAGGCCAGGATCAGTCTCGGTCACTTCCAGTTCAACAAAGTTTGGCGGTGTAATTGAAATCGGATTGTTATTCCACAGGGTAACCAGGCATTTATCCTGTTCTTTCAGCCACTGATGCGCATCACCAATAGCCGTTTTGTCAGCAGCAACCTGATCAAAACTTTGCGGATCCATGAAGTGCCACATCTCGCCATCGCAGTACAGATACTCCATATCAGTATCCATTACATCAGCGCCTTCAGCGGTTTCATTCGACTTAAAGGTACGCTCCCAGCTGCGGCCAGTAATCAGGTTTTTCAGTTTTACCCGGGTAAAAGCCTGACCTTTGCCTGGCTTAACGAATTCAACATCTACCATTGAGCATGGATCGCCTTCAATCATCACTTTCAGGCCGTTCTTAAACTGGTTCGATGGGTAATTTGCCATAACGATCTCAAAATAAATTATAATCTGGTGAACACTTGCCACCGCAAAATTGACACACATTCTACTTGAAAGGAGAATGCGAGCAAATTTTCCGCGAAAATATTCCTATATGAACTCAACTATCAAGCTGCCAGACACTTGGCAAACACTGCTCAGCCAGACTTTAAAGAGTCCGGAAGAGCTGCTTAGCTATCTGCAGCTTCCCGATTCATTACTGGAAGGGGCCAATCGAGCCAGTCTGGAATTTGCCATGCGTATTCCCCGTCCCTGGTTAGACCGGATCGAGAAAGCGAACCCCGACGACCCGCTACTGCGGCAGGTACTGCCCCTTGGCGAAGAGTTAGAAAGCATACCCGGCTTCATCAGTGATCCTTTAGAGGAGATGAGCAGCAACCCGGTTGACGGCCTGATCCATAAATACAAAGGTCGGGTTTTAGTGATACTCACCGGCGCCTGTGCCATTAATTGCCGATACTGTTTTCGCCGGCACTTCCCTTATGCTGAAAACCGACTGGGGCCAGAGCAGTGGCAGAAAATCCTTGATTACATCGCTGCTGACACTAGTATCACCGAAGTAATTTTTTCCGGAGGAGACCCCCTGGTCTCTAGTGACACCCGATTGAAACAACTCATAGGGGATCTTCAACAAATTCCCCACCTGACCCGCTTGCGTATTCACAGTCGGCTTCCGGTGGTCCTGCCGCAGCGAATCACTACATCTCTCACAAACCTGTTGAGCCAAACGCGCCTCAAAGTAGTGACGGTGATTCACAGCAACCATCCACAAGAACTGGACAACGCGGTGGCAAAGGCCGTTGAACAACTCAAGCATGCGGGAGTGACTGTTCTGAATCAGGCGGTGCTGTTACGAGGTGTTAACGACAGCGTTGCTACATTGAAAGCATTGAGTGAAAAACTTTTTGATATCGGCGTATTACCCTACTACCTCTTCACCTTTGACCCCGTCAAAGGCGCTGCTCATTTCGATGTCCCCGATAATGAAGCAAAACAGATCATTAGCCAGTTACAAGATCAGCTACCAGGCTATCTGGTACCCAAATTAGCCCGGGAGATACCTGGGCGGGGAAGCAAAACCCTACTAATACCCAATCAGGAGTAGACAGTTCATGTACCCGCAGCTGCAGAGGTTTCTATTATTTGTCGCGCTACTAATGTTTGGCTTCGGCGCATTGATACAGATCGCTGATCAAAAAAGCAGCGCTGGCATCCCTATCACTTACAAAGCACTGAGCTCCCCTGCTGATATTGTCGAACTTAGCAATCCGGTGTTACCCGTCGCTTATACCTCGGTAGTATCATTAAAAGGGTTGCCAACAGCGGAGAAGAAACAACGTTTTATTGCCATGCTGTTACCCGCCATTCTGATCAGTAAAGCAACATTAAAAGAGCAGAGAAACCGACTAAACAAAGTCCTGGCCAAACCTAATATAAGCGCTACTGAGCAGATCTGGCTGAATCAACTGGTAACATTATACCGGGTAGATTCTGCCACTGAACTCAGCAGAAGAATGATCGACCTGCCTAACAGTCTGATTCTGGCACAAGCAGCCATAGAAACGGGCTGGGGTAGCTCACGTTTTTTCCGCCAGGCTATGAATGTGTTTGGCGTCTGGTCATTCGATCCAACTGAGAAAAGAATCATGGCCAGCCAACGACGTGATGGTAAAGCAGTTTATGTGAAACGATATGACTCATTGCTGGGGGCTATTGATGATTATCAGCTAACGTTGGGACGAGGCAGCGCATATCAAGAATTAAGAGCGGCCACCCAGCATACCCAGAACAGTCTCCAGCTGATTCAGCATCTGAGCCGTTATAGTGAGCTTGGTGAAACTTATATTCAGCGACTCAGCACAATGATTCGGCAAAACAATTTAAGCCAATACGACAGTTATCATCTCTGAACTAACCGCTATCGATCGTCATCACTCACTTGCTGCAACAAGAGATCCAATGGCTCAGGGAACCCCAAGCCATAGCCCTGACCATAATCCACTCCGATTTCACGTAATAACTCTCGTACTTCATCATTCTCGACAAACTCGGCAATGGTCACTTTACCCATCACATGACCAATATCGTTGATTGATTTAACCATCGCCAGATCGAGCTTGTCATCCAGAATACCTTTGACAAACTGACCGTCGATTTTCAGGTTATCCACCGGCAAGTTCTTCAGGTAAGCAAAGGAAGATAAACCACTACCAAAATCATCCAGAGAAAACTGGCAGCCGTAGGCTTTCAGCGCATTGATGAATCGCTGAGCCTCTGACAGATTGGCAATAGCAGAGGTCTCAGTTATCTCAAACTTAACCTTGTAAGGCAGCATTGACGAATTATCCAGATGGCCAATAATTGTCTGCTTCAGATCAGGATCCCCCAAACTGCCACCTGACAGGTTTATCGCACAACAACCAAAATATTGACTGAACTGGGTGAAGTTACGTTCCAGCCAGGCAAACGCATGGTCTACCACCCACTGGTCGATCTGACCTGACAGCTGATAACGTTCTGCTGCAGGGAGAAAGGCCCCTGGAGGAACTATCTTCCCATCCCGGCCTTTCATCCTCAGCAGTATTTCAATATCCGGTTTAAGTTGAGGGTTCTGTAACGGCACGATTAGCTGTCCATAAAGAACGAAGCGATTTTCATCCAGCGCAGAATTGATTTCCGAAACCCACTGCATCTCCCCTTCCCGTTGGGCCAGCATCTCATTGCCAACCGAATACAGGCGAACCCGGTTGCGGCCAGAGTCTTTAGCCGTATAACAGGCGGAATCAGCATGTTTGAGAATTTCTGTCAGGCCCGCAGAGTATTCGTTAATTTCAACAACACCGATACTCACCCCGATACTGAACACCTGCTGCTCCCAGCAGAATTTAAACTGAGCAATGGCATTGCGTACATCTTCAGCCACTATCCGGGCTTTCTCCAGAGGGCAGTTATGCAACAAGATGCCGAATTCATCCCCCCCCAGCCGGGCCAGAGTATCATTTGACCTCACCCGCTCCTGTAACAGAGCAGAAACCTGACGAAGCAGTTCATCGCCGGCAACATGCCCAGAAGTATCGTTGACCACTTTAAACTGATCCAGATCGAGAAAACAAAAAGCGTGCTGAGCCCCAGCCTGACACTGCGTTTTCAATAGTGTTTCCAGCCTGATTTCGAATTCACGACGATTTACCAACGCCGTTAACTGATCATGACTTGCCTGATAACTAATCTGCTCAGAAATCAGGCGATTCTCAGTAATATCCTGTAACGTAACCACATAATGAGTCAGCTCGTCATCTAAGCCGTAAATAGGGGCAATACTGACTTGCGCCCAATACAGATCGCCTGACTTTTTCCGGTTTACTATCTCACCACGCCAGACCTCCCTGTTTTCTAGCTCACACCACAGATCTCGATAGGAAGTCTCACCCAAGCGTGCATAATGAAGCATCTCAATATTCTGACCTATGACATCTTCCGTGCTATAGCCGGTCTCTTCAGTAAATTTAGGGCTGGAGTACTCAATTTCTCCGTCTGGACGGGTTATAAGTACCATATTAGGACTGAATTCAACCGCTTTAGAAACTTTACGCAGCTCCTGTTCAGCTCGCCGCCGCTCCTCTACTTCATATTGCAACGAAGCCGTTTTCTCGCCCACCAACTGCCCCACTCTCAGAGTCCGCCCGGTCAGGGAAAGCAACCAGCCGCCCAACAACGCGGTGAATATCATCCCCGCCAACAGAACGATCCAACTGCTCCACTGAAATAACAGCGTATAAAATTCGGGTTTAGCCTGGTACTTAAACTGATAGTTCCGACCACCAATAACATAATCACTGACCCACTTAAGATCAGTGTTACGGATCACAGGCGCGTTCGCCGAACTGAATATCAATTTCGGATCGTCTGTAATATCACATAACTCAATATCGATGTATGAAGCAAGATCCTTACGACTCTCCAGTACCGAGCCAATAAAGTCTCCCATTCGATATACGGCCGCCACGACCCCTTCATTCGAAAGACCCGCATCAACCCAACCATGGTTAATTTGCAGGTAAGCAACGATGCCCCGCTGTTCTCCAGATTCCTGAGCAAGTGTTATGGGCGCCGTAAATGAAAGCCCATTTACCTCCCGGGCTCTGTACAAAGCCTGCTTCGCGATAGGGTGGCTAGCCACGTCATAACCAAAAGCCCGTTCATTGCCCTTAAAAGGTTCAATATAGGTAATCGGATAATATAAATCCCTTTCAGCTGCGAGCCGAAAAGAGCCCAGTTCATCTCTTTCCAGTACCTGCCTGACAGAACCAGGAGAACCACCAGAAGTACTTTCATATTCAGGGCGAAGAGAGTGATGCAACCGGGGAATCCACTCCAGCGCCTGGATTTCAGGGTAACGCGTCAGAGTGTACTTAGTGAATTTAGAAAACTCATGTTCATCAACAAGAGTACTACTGATAAAAAAACTCCGAAGCGAGTAAAGCACTTCAACCCCGGCATTAAGCCTTGCCTGAAAATGCGAATGCAGCTGCTCAGCCTGTCGGTTAAACTGCGACATTCGTTCTTTTGATTCATAGTTTTTAGTCACGATGAACAACGTAATAATCACGACCAGCAAGCCCACCATCGGCAGACCAATGGCCATCCTACGTGTATAGAGGGAACTCTGTTTGTTCGCAAACAGAGCTAATAGCATCGGCACCATCACAATAGCGCCGATAGTGTCACCAATCCACCAGGTTAACCAACTGACAAAATACTCGTCCCCTCCAATAATACCAAATAAGAGAAACGTAGTAATTGCCATCAGGCTTGCGACCATAGATGCCACCGGCCCGATAATAAACAGAAACAGCGTTATCTCTTTATCATCGATCAGGGCAGGCAAACTTCCCAAAAACCGATTTACCAGCCATACCGCCCCAGCGGCTTGCAATACGGCGGCACAGCTGAGTAAAAACATCAAAAAGAGAGAACGGACTAGCGCTGCAACGTTTTCTGTATCCAACCAGCTGCTGGCATAAAAAATCATCAAGGCAACAAATAATCCAAAACAAACACGATAACCACGTAGCAGAATAGCCGTAATCGACACGCCGGCAGCAGGCCAGACCGCTGAGGCTTCACTCGGCTGAATAGACAGCCAGGTTATAGAACAGTGAGCCAGAATAATATATGCAAGCCCCGGCAGGAGATGGGTATAAAACCCCTCTAGCAAAAATTTATTGGGCGATGCACTGGCAGAAATTTCTGATGACATATACGGCTAAGTACTCTGAAAAATATGATTTTATTACCCTAATAAAATAATTTACGCGAAAGCACTTGAAATAGTCACCTGAAACTACCCAATCTGCAAACTAACTTAACCACATCACAGACCAAAGTCGGAGATTGAGTTACGCTAAACCTGAAACGTATAGAAGAAGCCAACATAACTCGCTGTTTAATCTTCGACTCCGAAAAGTGATGCTACCCGCAGATATTATGAAAAGGCGCCCCATTACTAAGACCTTTACATCTCCGGCACGACGCATTTTTTTGAAACTAAAGACACCAAAGCGGTGAACCCTGTTTATAACAGTCCAGCAAAGACCAGCGGGCCTGCTCGAAAAATTCGCAACTAGAGATTCTAATCGATGCTTGTAATACAGACTCACTTGCCGGGCGCTGGCAACAATTTAGTCAGAACGGATTGGTTAGGCGAATGATATTGAGGAGGGATAGATAAACAAGACATACAGCTGGCCATCGTTAGCGGAGCTCAGCTGCCAGCTATATGCTGTTTTCTTTACACTGATAGATAATTTAGATTGAACCCAGGCTCAGTTCAGTGAAACACCGAACAGTGTTTACACACAAACAGTCTCCCCCCCTTAATTGCGTGGGCGCGGTGGCATCACTGGAAACTGCGTAACAGTCCCCTTGGCCTCGGTAATTTTGGCCACACCTTCATGTTTAACTTCGTCGATGCGAATAATCGCCTGCATCGGGATATAACTGCGTTCTACCTCTTCAAACTGTTTTTTCAGTTTCTCTTCAGACGGATCAACCAGTAATGAGCTCTGACTGCCAAAAACGAAATTTTCAACCTCCAGAAAGCCCCACAGGTCACTTTGATAGACATTCAGAGCGTAGATCTCGTAGACCTCGTTCTGATTAAGAAATTTGATTCGGTAGATGGGTTCACTTGCCATTCTTCAGAGCACTCAAAATAGGTTTGACTGCCTGCTATATGGGGTTCTTTTATATGATTACAAGTCATGCACAGAGGCAGTTAAAAACTATGATCCCCGCTGACCTTAAAGTATAATTTCCGCCCTTTTACTTTTCCCAAGATTTAAAGACAGGTGTGCAATGGCCAAGAAGCTATTCATTAAAACCCATGGTTGCCAGATGAACGAGTACGATTCCGCCCGCATGGCAGATCTGCTGGGCGAGAGCCATGAACTTGAGCTGACCGACAATCAGAATGAAGCCGACGTACTGCTCCTGAACACCTGTTCGA
>JAIBDA010000149.1 GCA_024679635.1 Amphritea sp.
CCTTCGGGCTGTCGTCGCGAACTCCGACGTTGTCTCGCTGCACTCGGCTCGAACCACGAGGGATCTCACCCTTCCCCTCATATTGCAGGCACAAAAAAGCCCGATCATCAGACCAGGCTCTTTCGTTATAAATGATGGCGGTGAGGGAGGGATTCGAACCCTCGATACCTTGCGGTATACACACTTTCCAGGCGTGCTCCTTCGGCCACTCGGACACCTCACCACGTATTTATTTACGATATCTTTTCAGATTTATAACCGCACGCTTGCGTGCTCGTTACCGTCGTGTAAATTCCGACACTCTCTGATGCCGATATCAGAGGCCGCGTACTTTAATGGAATTTAGGGTTGAAATCAAACATATGGAAAGCTTTTTACCGACTTTTTTAGGATTCGTTAAAAACGTCAACTTACTACGGAATATAGAGGCTGAAAAAAGAAAACCCCGCCCGGGACGACTCCACGGGCGGGGCAAGTTTGGCTATTAAAAGATAAGGGGTGGGACATACCCCAATGGGCTACCTTTTAATCAGCCTGACGACGCAAGAACGCTGGAATATCCAGGAACTCCATATCATCGGTACCGGTTTTCTGTGTTTCAACAATGGGCTCCGGCTCTACTACCGGATTATCCTTGGCACGCACAGATTCGTTACGATTACGCATAACGGTTGGTAGCTCCAACTGGCTGTAGTCGCTCACAGCGCTGGCGGCCCGGCGGGAACCTGCTGCAGCAGAAGCGGTAGCTGAATTACTCACCACTCGAATATCCTGCTCTGCAACACCACCCAAACCGGTTGCAACAACCGTCACTTTAATTTCTTCTGTCATTTCAGGGTCGATAACCGTACCTACAACAACGGTCGCATTGTCAGAAGCAAACTCTTCGATCACCTGACCTACATCGCTGAACTCACCCAGACCCAGATCCAGACCTGCGGTGATGTTCACCAGAATACCGCGAGCCCCCATCAGATCAACATCTTCCAGCAGTGGGCTGCGCACAGCGGCTTCTGCCGCTTCAACCGCACGATTATCACCTCGGGCTGAACCGGTACCCATCATAGAGGTACCCATCTCAGACATTACAGTACGTACGTCGGCGAAATCGACGTTGATCATACCCGGGCGGATAATCAGGTCAGAGATACCCTGTACCGCACCTTTTAATACATCATTGGCTTCATCAAAGGCTTTCATCAGGGTGCAGTTTTTACCCAGCACCTGGAGGAGCTTCTCGTTAGGCACGATGATCAGGGAGTCTACATTCTCAGAAAGCTCTTTGATCCCCTCTTCGGCAATAAGCATTCGCTTCTTGCCTTCGAACGGGAAAGGCTTAGTGACTACAGCAACAGTCAGGATACCAAGGTCTTTAGCAACTTCAGCAACAATAGGCGCTGCACCTGTACCGGTACCACCGCCCATGCCTGCTGTAATGAAAACCATATCTGCACCGTTGAGCATCTCAACGATCTGATCACGATCTTCTATGGCCGCCTGACGACCTATATCTGGATTCGCGCCAGCACCCAACCCCTTAGTGATCTCGCCACCGAGTTGCAGAACGTTACGAGAATCCATATGGTTCAGAGCCTGAGCATCCGTGTTTGCACAGAGAAATTCGACTCCGTCCACTTCACTGGATACCATGTGCTGCACAGCGTTGCCGCCGCCACCGCCAACGCCAATCACCTTAATGACCGCGTTCTGCGCTATATTATTGACTAATTCAAACATGTCCCATTCCTCCAGGTTCGTGCCCAACCCGCACCTGTTGCATTGCGTTTAATTCATCTGTTTTCTGTCACACCCTGCGAATACAACGCTCGCCGGCTCGTCAGAACTATTTATTTTTCTCTCGGGGTCTCTTTATGAAAAGAGTTTTTAAAAATTCCCCTGGAACCAGGATTTCATCCGGTTCAATACATTTGGGCGCTCAACGCTGTCTTCGACAGTGACCGCTTCGCCCAGATGTTGATTATCTTGTTTGGCATACTGCAACAAGCCAACGCCGGTTGCGTAGATAGGGCTGCAGAGAATGTCTTCCATTCCCCGAACCCCTTTCGGCAACGCCAGTCGCACCGGCATATGGAAGATTTCTTCCGCCAGCTCAACAGCCCCTTCCATCTTTGCCGTGCCACCGGTTAGTACAATGCCCGCCGCGGCTAAATCTTCAAACCCACTGCGCCTTAGCTCTGCCTGAACCAAAGTAAATAACTCGTCGTAACGCGGTTCAACCACTTCAGCCAGTGCTTGCCGTGACAGGTCTCTGGCCGGTCTATCACCGACACTAGGTACCTTAATGGTATCTTCCGCACTGGCCAGTTGGGCCAATGCACAAGCGTATTTAATTTTGATGTCTTCAGCGTGAGGGGTCGGTGTCCGCAGCGCCATAGCGATATCATTGGTAACCTGATCACCCGCAATAGGGATCACCGCGGTATGGCGAATTGCGCCACCGGTAAAGATAGCGATATCAGTGGTACCGCCACCCATATCGACCATACAAACACCCAGCTCTTTCTCATCTTCCGTCAGTACCGAGTAACTGGAAGCCAGCTGTTCAAGTACTGAGTCGTCCACCGCCAAACCACAACGCCGTACGCACTTTTCAATATTCTGTACCGCGTTAACTGCGCCGGTTACCAGATGAACTTTAGCTTCGAGCCGCACACCTGACATGCCTAACGGTTCGCGAATACCTTCCTGATTGTCGATCACATATTCCTGCGGCAGTATATGCAGGATTTTTTGATCTGCGGGAATCGCCACCGCACGGGCGGCATCAATCACCCGTTCCAGATCGTGTTCCATCACTTCACCGTCGCGAACCGCGACAATACCGTGGGAGTTCATGCTGTTGATATGACTGCCAGCAACGCCAACAGTGACCGAGTGGATCTTACAGC
>JAIBDA010000157.1 GCA_024679635.1 Amphritea sp.
ATCGGTTTCCGGACTGATGCTCTGGGGGCCGGTTGAACCATGACATCCGCCCAGGTTATTCAGGCCGATGACAAAGAGCTTATTGGTATCGATCGGTTTACCGGGCCCAATTGCTGAATCCCACCATCCGGGCTTTTTATCGCCGGGGGTGTGATAGCCCGCTAAATGGTGGTTGCCAGAGAGTGCGTGGCACACCAGTACGGCATTAGATGCATCTGAATTCAAGGTGCCATAAGTTTCAATGATCAGATCGTAGCTGTCTAGCTGACGGCCACAGGCTAATGCCAGAGGTTGATCAAAATGGATAGTCTGCGGTGTGACGATACCGACAGAATCTTCAGGAATAGATTGAGGCATAATTCTCACTTAACGCTGATAACTCGAAAAAGGTGTTGCTGAAAGACCGGGTCAAGCTTCACATTTCGTACAGCAAAGCCTGGCTATCTAAAATCAGATAGCCAGTAGGGCGGTAGTCATGTTGAGGTCTCAGTATCACTTTAGTTGTGCTCAATCGTTAATGTTTGGGGAATCTTTTTGGGGTTTTCGATTCGCACCCTTTTCTGCCGGCCCAGCTCACCACTGAGTATGCTGACTGCACTTTTGGCTACGCCAAACTGCTTTGCCAGGAACTTTACCAGATGAGCGTTGGCTTTGCCCTCTATCGGCGGCGCGGTGATGCGAATTTTAACACGCTCATCATCCAGTCCAACAATAGCA
This sequence comes from Amphritea sp., assembly GCA_024679635.1. The sequence goes on from JAIBDA010000157.1 coordinate 718, forward strand.
TCATGACTGGCCTTGGGTTGCAGCTGGCAATTGAGTATCAGATTGCCGTCCTGCCAACTATAAAAGCTGCCCATCTGTGATCTCAGAGGAGAAATTGAGTCAGGTTGCTCAGCTGTGAACGGGCTATTTGAATAGTAATAAAGATCAGAATGGGAGACAGATCTAATCCTCCTAATGAAGGAATCACTCTGCGCGCAAGTCCAAATACTGGTTCAGTCAGTTGGGTAATCAGCTGAGGCCCGGGGTGATAACTACCGGGAGCAACCCAGCTGATAATCACAGAACCGATAACCGCATAAAAATAGATATTCAGAATCGTATCGAATACACCAACACCGGAAAGCACCAGCATAGCGGTTAGATTGCTACCGATACCTTGCCCTTTAAGCATTAGTATCAGGCTCCAGGTTGCCAGATTGACCAGAAAGGCCAGTACCAGCGGAGACAGATCGATATTGGCGGGTCGTGGAATAATACGCTGCAGTGGTACTAATGGCGCCGAAGTAACCTTTACGACTGCTTGTGCAATCGGGTTGTAATAATCAGCTTTGGCCAGCTGAAGTAGAAAGCGCAGAACTACAATAAACACATAAAGCTGACCGAACAGCTGGATTATTGAACTGATAGGATCCTGTCCCATTGTTTCAGTACCTGTTGGATAAAATTTATGGGTTGGTTTGTCTTAATGCCTCAATTGATAGCACCAGAGTATTTAAACTAAAAGTACAACAAGAGTATAGAGCCTTTCCCGGTGACTATGAACCTGAGAAAGGCTTTTTATATCATCTGGTTATTGGTTGGCTTATTTCCCGAACTTATTTTCCAAGCTCAGCAGCCAATGCTTCAGCACGGTCGCTACAGGCTTGCATGCCATTGGCGATAATCTCTGGCAGCCCCTGATCAATAAAGGTCAGTATCGCCTGCTCGGTAGTACCTTTCGGTGATGATACCCGGCGGCGCAGTTCGGCCGGCTCTACATCACTCTGGCGAGCCATTTCTGCTGCACCAAGGGCTGTTTGAATTGTCAGCTGCTTAGATATCTCGCGGCTAAGACCGAGTTTTTCTCCGGCAGCGACCATCGCTTCCATCATCAGGAAATAATATGCGGGGCCACTTCCTGATACGGCCGTTACCGCATTCAGTTGGATTTCGGTGTCTACCCAGAGGGCGATACCGGTTGCCTGCATAATTTGTTCTGTCTGATTGCGTTGTGATTCAGTCACCCGCGGATTGGCATAAAGCCCCGATGCTCCCTGTTTTACCAGTGCAGGGGTATTTGGCATGCAACGTACTAACGCAAGATCACCACCTAACCAGGTATCCATGCTGTCACACATAATACCCGCAGCAACAGAAACAATCAGGGGTTGATGTTGCTGAACCGCTGCTGCCATGTCCATCGCTACCGCTTTCAATATCTGCGGTTTCACGGCCAGAATGACGATATCGGCAGCCGCTACGGCAGCGTTGTTATCGGTTGTGGTGTGCAGGCCTTGCTGTTTGAGGTCATCCAGCTTTCCTAACTGAGTACCAGTAGCCCAGATTTTTTCAGCAGGGAATTGGTTGCTGATCAGCCCGCCGATGATTGCGCGGGACATGTTGCCCGCGCCGATGAATGCCAGTGTTGGTTGTGTGCTCACGTGTAATTCCTGATCTTAAAATACTGATTATTTAGCGCTTGGATGTCACTTGCCAGTCTTACTTACCGGTCCTACTTGCTATAGTCACGGGGGCCAAACA
>JAIBDA010000080.1 GCA_024679635.1 Amphritea sp.
AGCAGTTTGTTCGCAAACGTCTGTCTACTCACTCGTTCCCAAGACAGATCGAGTTCGTTGCTGAGCTGCCTAAGACCCCTAGCGGCAAGCTTCAGCGTTTCTTGTTGCGTCAACGCGCAGTCGACGAAGCGACTCAGTAGTCACTGTAAGAAAGCCAACTCAGCCGCTGGGTTGGCTTTCATTTATTAGGTTTACAAGACGTCTTGCTTTTGGTCGCTGAGATCTGATTAGACGACTCTAATATACATTCTATTTAGTCTAAGCATATTGATCGGTGCTTTAGATTCTTCATCTAAACGTTATTTATAACGCTCTGATTTCATGCAGAACCTCTTATTTATAGATTACGAGAATATCCTACTCTAGAGCACCCTTTACTTTTAGGGGATATTTCTGTTAGAAATTTGCTGCTGATATGGTTTTTAACCGGGTTGTCCCAGGCCTTTTCGACATTTATGGCGTGTGAACCTATGATTTTGTGAAAGTTAAGTGGGTTAGAATGTGGGTTTAGGTTATTTATAATTGGATAACTTGTTATCTGCTAGTACAAACTTATTTTTAGGGGTTCATATTGTTTACATTAATAAGTATCCAGGTGTTTGCACGTTGATTTTTTTAAGGCTTAAACTGTTGAGTCTCGCATTGATTATTTTTTTATCCGGATGTGCTCAAGTTGATGTTCAGAGGAACGGACTAGTTCACGAACTGGGGAAAAATAGTTTCGAAGAGATTGTTGATGACACAGTCCTGCCGATAAAAGCATGGTATCGCATAGGAAATACAAAAACTCAGGTTCATATATACATAGAAGGGGACGGCCATGCATGGAATGGTCGTGGCAGACCTTCTTTGAACCCCACGCCAGAAAACCCTGTAGCGCTGAAATTAGCGCTGGGAGATCTAAATGATAATGTCATTTATATAGCAAGACCTTGTCAATTTATTACGTTGCCGGCTGAGAAATGCCATTATACCGTTTGGACAAGTGAGCGTTATTCCGACTATCAGGTAGAGGCGATCCGAGGTGTTGTTGAAGGGATCATTGATCCAGCGCAACCGGCTGTATTAATCGGCTTTTCGGGTGGTGCTTACATTGCCCGATCACTGGCATCAGGTTTTGAAAATATCGCCGGGATAATAACGGTTGCTGGAAATATTAACCTGGAAGCATTTGCCCGTTATCATCATATACCGCAGCCGGATTCATCGGTTTTATCCGATTCTTTTTTCAGGTTTCCTCAATTTTATCTTACCGGTGAAAATGATCGAATAATATCCCCACAACTGACTCAAGATATTCTTAAGAACTACCCAGCGAATGCTTGCTACGAGCATAAAACTCTTAGAGCGACAGATCATTCCGGGCCCTGGTATATACCATGGAAAGAGTTTGAAGCGTTTAAGTACCGCTGCAGGCAATAAAAAAGGGCGAATGATATCGCCCTTTTTATCAACAATAGATTATCAGAATTCCCAGCGTAGTTTCACTGCGCCAGTATGAGCATCAAAGCTATCTTTCCAGTTGTAGTTGTATTCAACCTGAGCGCTGAAGTTTTCACCTTTTGCAAACTCTGCACCCACCGCAGCAACATAACGATTGCGGCTTACATCGGCTCCTTCAGAAGCAAAGCTGATATCTGGTGCTGATTGGAATGCTGCGGTTACGGTTTGAGCTTCCGCTTCGAAGTCATGGTATATGCCCAGATTAGCTCGTGGAGTGATCAGCATCTCGCTAGTCTGGAAGCTTTTGCTTATTTCTGCACTAAGGCCCAATTCGAGGCGATCCAGCTTTTCTTTCTCAACAGATAATAAACCTGAGGCAGTTCCTGTTTCTGTATATGAGTCCGATTTTAGCTGGCCATAATCCAGGGATACTCGAGGCGTCAGCTGTAAGCCGTTGTCTAATGATAGGTTATAGCCTGATGAAAGCTGCAATCCGTACTGGGTTGTGTCGAAGTCTGCACTTGCGATACCACCTACGCCTAGCCGTTTTGCATCATTATTACCTTTGCCGAAGTAAACCTGACCATCCATCAGAACATTACCGAGGCTGTAACCCCAATAGCCGGTTAGCTGATGATAGTCAGTGCTTACATTGGCGTTACCATCGTTGGTGTCTGAATCACTGTTGGTGTAAGTGAAGGCTGCACCGTATACGGTACCGGAGTCGGTTTCTCCGTCAGCACCGATGACTAATCCGCTGGTTTGGGCATCGTAACCGGTTATACCATTTTTATTATCTTGCTCTGCATCAGCATATACTGCCTGAACCCAGAGTCCTGTTTTTTTGAAGGTATCTCCCGCTGAAACAGTGCGGGTTCGGGTGCTGACAATGCTGCCGGATGTCGCTGATGCCCCTGTATTTCCTGCTAAAGCAGAGCCGCTAACATCGGGTAACAACTGCTCTACATTACTGGGATTAATTTGATTAAGTAACGCTGCAATTTCTGTGTTGCTGCCTGCCAGAGCATCCATTTCTTGGAGGGTGTTACCTATAGCCTCGAGATTTGCTGCGGACTGACCAGTAGTACCCGCATCGATAACCTGCTGAACGGCTTCTTGGAATGGGGCACGTTCAAGAGTAATTTCAAAATTTCCGGCACTATTGGTACCTGCTGAAGCAACGCTCACCAGTGAATTGGTTGAAGCGAGCTGGATATTTTCTGCGGTGATAGCACCGCCAGAAACTTTAAGTAGCTCTGCGGTTGCACCGTCCTGGAGGTATATGTCTCCTTTTGTCAGGTCAAGTAACAGGGTGCTGCCAGGCGCAAGAACAATATTGTCTGCGGTCAGGCTTGAGGCCTGATGAAGCCCTAATGCCAGAGTGGCGGTAGCGTCCTGAATATAGTCTCCAGTGATAACTTTGTCACCTTCAATGTAGAAGGTGCCACCTCGGTTGACGACATCACCTGTGATGCTACCTCCCAGATAATTGAAGCGATGGTTTGTCAGTATCACAGCTTTACTGGTGCCGGTAATTGCCCCTGCGTTCTGATTAAAAACCAGACTGCCCAAGACACCTTCAGTAATACTGACTGCGCGATAGCCACTAATATCGCCGGTGTTGGTGATTGTGCCGTTAAACGTTGACGTGTTAACAGAGATGCCGCGGGCTGAGGTAGATGTCTCATCAGCCTTTATTGAGCCACTATTAGATATATCGCCGGTAAAGACAGATTTGTAAATGTCGATTCCTCGATCACCTGCAATGGCGCCGCTGTTTTCAATATTCCCGGTAAATACCGAATTATAACTTCTGATTCCTTGCTCGCTTTCAATGTAGCCGCTGTTTTCAATATTTCCTGTTACGTTGGAGCTCTGGAGGTTAATCGCTCTTCCGCCCCGTCCCCATGCCACGATGTAGCCGGAGTTAATAATGTCTCCGTTAAAAATACTATTGCCCTGGATCATAATACCCGCTTGAGAGCCTTCAATCGCAGCAATGCTCACAAGGCCGGTAGGGGGCTGGCCGGTGTTTACTTCAGCATCGGTATTGAAAATACTGCCGTTTAGGGTCGTATTATTAATATCTATACCAATGCTTCCCCAAATAATAGCGTTGTCAGAGGGTAGTGCTTCATTAACTATATTGCCGGTAACTGTTGATGATTCGATACCGATAGCGGGGTATAAAGGATTAGATTCAGGAAATGCCCCGTCATTTACCCCTTCTATACGTCCCGAATAGTTTGCGATAAATTCTCTATTAACGTTGGTTCTGGCAGCCTCATCGTTGAGTGTGGAGTTGGAGATAACGATGCCATAATTCCCCAGCACATTAACCGGGTCAGCAACTGAGTTAATTTCACCTCCATTGTTTTCAATAATAACTTTATCGACAGTAGAGTTAATAATGATTACGCCATCGAGTATCTCACCAATATCCTGAACATCGATATCCAGATAGTCGACAGTAGCTTCATGAACGACGACGCCCATATTCAGAGTAGAGTCAAATCTGTGGATAATATCGGTCTGGGGGCCTGTGTAATCAATATCGGCGAAAGAGGGCTGTGCGAATGATATAACTGAAGCGATTGCCAGTGTTAATGGTCTTTTTATGAAGGGCATAATACATCCTTTGGTCAGCATCTTGCTGATAAAAATATCCTAATCCGTGCAAAAAATTGCACACGAATTTTACTGCCTAAGGTTGTGCTTTTTCAATAAAAATATTAAAGAGTAAGCCTATAGTGTTATTAAGCTAACAAATGAAATTGAAGTGAATAGTTTGCTGGGGCGGGCACTTATGTAAGAGGCTCTTAAGTAAGTTAATGCGTGAGAAAATTTATTTAGATGTTGAATTGAGTGGATGCCTGAAACCAAGCATCGCTCCCAGCACTGAGATGACAAAATAGACAGCCCAGAAGGCAAACAGGGTGTCACTGAAGAAATGTCCCCCCTGAATGATGCGGGTGAAACTTAATACCACGCCTACTATGCAACCCGCCCAGAAGGCTCTGGGTGAGGCGAATAACCAGCCCAGAATCATAAAGTAAAACCCCATAGCCGCGTGGCCGCTGACAAAGGAACAGTTCTTTTCACACACGCCGGAATAAACAAACGCTGGCGTAAACTGCTTATTACCGCCAAAGTTTTCGACCTGTATTGGGCGGGCGCGGCCAATGGAGTTATCTTTTAAGACGGTATTGACCAGCAAGCCAGGGCCGATGATTAGAGCCAGCAGCAAAAAGGTGACACTCCATTTCTTATAATGCTTCAAATTAAGTTTCTTAAATTTGATCAGCACGCCAGCGATAATCAGCCCTAGCAGAAGTGGAAGATGTATCACCGCAAACACCCAGTATATGAGTTTGAAAACAGGGTTGTTTTTATAGATAAACTGCTCGGTCAGCGGGTCATAAAACAGTCCAGTTACAAACAGATCTATCTGCGGGAAACTTACTAACAGAGCGGCACAGATCAAGAATAGAAATACTGCTCTGTTCTGTTTTAGCACGGAGAATGTTTTTTTTGTAGGCATGGGTTTATTGCTCAACCTTGCTTGAAAATCCTTTGAATCCGCTAACCTTGTAGAGTTTAGCTGAGCGGGCAAAGTTGCTATATAGCTGAAGCTTTTGCTCAGTGAGTAAGGTTACGTCACTGAAATAACGGTTCAGTTTCGCTTCGATATCTTCCTCAGTGACAAATAGGAACTGCTTCTCTGTGCTCTTGGATAGGGGGTATTTTAGTTCGTAGTGGTCTTCGATATAACTGTCGTCACTCAGCGCTACCCCTTTGAAATCCTGAGGAGAGATGTAGTAGCCAAAATAAGCCAGTAGTTTGCGAGAATCGCTGGCGAGTTTATAGTCTGGATTTTGATCAAACCAGGGTTGAAACTTGTTCACAAACTCGGGCCAGCCAAGCAAGCGTTTATAAGGATCTGTGCCATGTTTGCGCTCAATGCCAAGGGCATCAGTGACTGCTGCATAATGATAGAAAGAGACGGCCAGCAGAAAGTTAGCCAGCAGTCCGATAATCAATATCCGATAACCTTTTATCTGGCTCAGGTAATAGCCGGTGAGCAGGGATGCGCCGATATAGGCGGGTCCCGCCCAGTTGACGTTTGCCCGGGCCATAAGGGCCTGAATTGATAAAACAGCAAAGGTTGGCCAGAAAAGGCTCCATAAGAGTTTTTCGGTATCACTTCGAGGTTGGCGTTTAAGTCCACGGATTACCATATAGATAAGCAGTACCGGCCCGAAGACAAATAATTGTCCGCCCCAGAATTCTACTAGTCGGCTGAAGCTCAGTGAACTGCTGGTCTGATGGGATATTTCTGCGGTGTGTTGGAAACTGATGAAATCATGCTGGTAGTTCCAATAGAGGTTGGGCAGTAGAAAGCTGATTGCCAGCAGGCAGGTCATCCAAAAGCGGGGGTTCAACAGTAGCTGACGTCCGACAGGGCTGATAGCACCGTACAGCAGAAATGTTACAGGTAGCAGAACAAAGGTATATTTCGATAACAGGCCCAATCCGCCAGCCACTCCGGCCAGCAACCACCAGGTCCAGTTATTGTTAGTTTTCGCCTGGAGAAAAGCGTAGAAACAGAGACACCAGAAAAAGATCAGCGGCGCATCGGTCGTGATAAAGAGACTATTGAAGCCCACCAGGGGCATTAATAAAAAGATTGCCCCGGCGGCCAGCGCTGCTTTGGCGCCAGCAAGAAAGTCTGCTGTACGGTAGATCAGAATTGCTGCACTGGAATAGAGAACGGGTGCCGCCAGTTTTACGGCCCATTCAGCATTGCCAAATAGAGACGTTGTTAACGCAATTAACCAACCGACCATCGGCGGTTTTGAGTAATAACCCCA
>JAIBDA010000054.1 GCA_024679635.1 Amphritea sp.
GTGGTCTTGTCCAGTTCTGTTTCGAGCTTATCAACAGAATTGCGTAATGGCCGAAGCGCTTTACGACGCTCAGCTTCAAGACGTTTTTGCTCCTTTTTTTCAGCGGCACTGACTGAACGATTTTCCCTCGGAATGTAAGTCGTTTGATTCTGTGTCCGGCGCTGCGTGGCCAGCCATTGTTGATAGTCATCCATATCACCGTCAAAAGGGGTTACGCTGCCATGGGCGACCAGCATAAACTGGTCAACAGTATTGCGTAGCAGATGACGGTCGTGGGACACCAGAATCAGGGCCCCTTCAAAGCTTTGTAAGGCTAGTGTCAGAGCGTGTCTGACTTCGAGATCCAGGTGGTTGGTAGGCTCATCTAATAGCAGCAGGTTAGGACGCTGCCAGGCGATAAGTGCTAAGGCAACCCGGGCCTTTTCTCCACCGGAGAATAATTTGACGGGCTCTAACGCCCGATCGCCATTGAAATCAAAACTACCCAGGTAATTTCTGATCTCCTGATCACTGGCTTTAGGCGAGATGCGCTGGATATGCAGCGCCGGTGATGCCTCAAGATCCAGGGCTTCAAGCTGGTGCTGTGCAAAATAGCCAATTTTCAGGTGTTCGCCTGCTTTATATAGGCCATTAATCTGAGGCAGGTCTTGGGTCAGGGTTTTAATCAGGGTCGATTTACCCGCCCCGTTGGGACCGAGAAGACCGATACGGTCGCCGGGCGATAGCGTCAACTTTACATTGTTGAGCACAGGTTGTTGATAACCCAATGCGCAATCATCCAGGCTTAACAGGGGAAAGGATATTTTATCCGATGACTGAAACGAGAAGGTGAACGGGCTATCCACATGAGCGGGAGCGATAAGCTCCATCCGCTCAAGCTCTTTAACCCTGCTCTGAGCCTGTTTAGCTTTGGTCGCTTTGGCTTTAAAGCGATTAACAAAACTTTCTATTTCGGCAATTCTGACCTGTTGTTTTTCAAATTGCGACTGCTGCTGAGCTAAGCGTTCAGCCCTGCGCAATTCAAAGTCACTGTAGCCGCCTTTATACAGTTCAGTTTTCTGATGGTACATGTGGACGATATGGGTGCTGACCGCATCCAGAAAATCCCGGTCATGGGAAATCAGCAGCAGGGTGCCCTGATAGTTTCGTAACCACTGCTCCAGCCAGATAGTTGCATCCAGATCCAGGTGGTTGGTGGGCTCATCCAATAGCAAAATGTCAGAGTAGCTCATCAATGCCTGAGCCAGGTTCAGACGAATGCGCCAGCCGCCGGAAAAAGTATTAACCGGTCGTTCTGCATCGGCGGTGGTAAAACTAAGTCCGTTCAGTAGTTGATGGGCCCGGGATTCGGCGGTGTAGCCATCAACCGCATCTAGCTGCGCATGCAGTTCGCCAATACGGTGATGATCTCCGGACTGTTCAGCATCTACCAGGGCTTGCTGAACGCTACGTAATCGCTTGTCACCGTCCAGGACATAATCAATGGCGCGTTGAGCGTTGTCACCGACCTCTTGAGCCATGTGGGCAATGGTCAGGTTGCTGGGTAGCTGCAGGTCGCCTTCATCGGGCTGAAGCTGGCCAAGGATGAGTTTAAAAAGAGAGGATTTGCCAACGCCATTGGCGCCGACAATGCCGACTTTCTGGTTGGCGTGGATAGTTAATTGCGCTCTGTCTAGCAGGCGCATGTGTCCACGTTGTAAGCTAAGCTGGTTTAACTGAATCATGGCGGCGGATTTTAGCATAGATGAATGAAGATAATGAGTTTTGGAACTATGCAATCAAGGTTTATTCCGATCCGGAAATAGCTGAGGTTTGCCAGACGCTGCAAAATCGCTTTCAGCTGAGCGTAAACCGCCTGCTATTTGCGCTTTGGCTTGCTGAACAGGGGCGTGTTCTACCTGATGATTTGGACGAGACAGATAGCCGAGAGTGGCGTTTGAAACTGCTGGAACCCCTGCGATCGCTTCGCTATCGACTGCGGAAATCAAAGCGGTCAGTTGAAGAGGAAAACTGTTACCTGCAACTAAAAACGGCCGAATTATCAGCGGAAAAGGTGGAGATTGGGTTGTTGTTTAAGCTAAAAGATCATTGCTCTACAGCGGCTCAGCTATCAGGGCTTAGGTATCAGAATCTTTGTGTCGCGGCGGATACAGGAGTAGACGGGGCGGGAGAGTTACAGGTTTTATTAACTCAATTAAGCGATAAAGCCGCTGTGAACGGTAGTATTTAATGGAACTTTTCAGTTTAATGGCTTACTAATCGCTGATAACTGACTCTTGGATTAAAGGAATGACAATGAAAAAGACGCTGGTGGCCGTGGCCGTAGCAAGTATTGTATTGGTGGGATGTAGCGCTGATAAAGAGCCAGCTGCACAGGTTGAGAAACCTTATACCCTGGAAACTGAGCAGCAGAAGCTGGGCTACAGCCTGGGCCTGATGTTGGGTGAGCGACTTAAATCAGATGTAGAAGAGCTGGATGTAGACGCACTGCGTCGCGCTGTCGAGACCGTTTATTCCGGTGCAGAGCCATTGCTGAAGCCGGAAGAAGTTGAAGCGACTATGATGGCCTTCCAAAAGAAAAAGATTGAAGAGCAGCAAGCAGCTGTAACTAAAATGGCTGAGGATAACTTAGCTAAAGGCCAGGCGTACATGGCTGAAAATGGAAAGAAAGAAGGTGTTGTTACCACTGAGTCCGGGCTTCAATACGAAGTGTTGACCGCCGGTGAAGGTGCAACCCCAAAAGCTGAGGATACGGTTAAGGTACATTACCGTGGCTCCCTGATCAGTGGTACGGATTTTGATAGCTCTTATAGCCGTGGCGAGCCTGTTTCATTCCCGCTTAACGGAGTAATTCCTGGTTGGACTGAAGGTCTGCAACTGATGAAAGTGGGTGGCAAGTCACGTTTAGTGCTTCCTGCAGAACTGGCTTATGGTCCTGGCGGTATGGGCGAGGCTATCGGACCGAATGAGACTCTGGTGTTTGAAGTTGAATTGCTAGATATCAATCCTACTGAGTAAAGCGCCAACATTGGTCATAAAGTTAAAACCACCCTTATGGGTGGTTTTTTTTGGTGCATCAAAAACAGCCCTGATCGAAAATGTCACTAATATCAAGCGTTTTTGACAGTTCATTTGTAAAAATATTACAACATTATTAGGGCGTAATATAACTGGCAATCAGTCGTTTCTGTACAGAAGTAAAACACTTGCTACACTTAAATACTGAAAGTTAACTATATGGATTAAAAGAATAAAGAAGTGGAATGCTCTTTGCAGAGCCTAAACGTATAGCAATGTTACTAAATACGACCCTGCTTTTTATTATTCATTAATACGTTCAAAGAGAGGAAGTATCCGATGAAGAAAACCCTGATCTCCGCTACCGCGCTTATAGCTGCAATGGCGGGTACCGCAATGGCCGGCACTTTGGAAAACGTTCAAGAACGTGGTGCTGTACAGTGCGGCGTAACCAGTGGTGTACCAGGCTTCTCCGTACCTGATGATAAAGGTAATTGGAAAGGTCTTGATGTCGACTTGTGTCGTGCGGTTGCCGCAGCGGTATTTGGCGATGCAACAAAAGTTAAATTTATTCCACTGAATGCAAAAGAGCGTTTTACTGCGTTGGTTTCCGGTGAGATTGATGTGCTATCCCGGGTTACTACCTGGACTCAGACTCGTGATACTCAGCTAGGTATCAACTTTGCTGGTGTTAACTACTATGATGGCCAGGGCTTCTTGGTTAAGAACGAACTGGGCCTGAAGAGTGTTAAAGAGCTTGATGGTGCCACAGTCTGTGTACAGTCCGGTACGACTACCGAGCTGAACATGGCGGATTACTTCCGTGCACAAGGTATTTCGTATACTCCTGTAGTCTTTGATACTAATGATCAGGCGGCCCAGGCGTTTGACAGTGGTCGTTGTGATTCCTTCACGACTGACTTGTCACAGGCAGCAGGCCTGCGTACTCGAATGCAAGATCCATCTTCCGTTGGCGCACTACCAGAAGTTATTTCTAAGGAACCTTTGGGTCCTGTAGTACGTCAGGGTGACGATACTTGGTTTAACATTGTTAAGTGGAGCCACAATGCGATGCTTAATGCTGAAGAGCTGGGCATCACTTCTGCGAACGTTGATAAGATGAAAGCGGAAAGCACCAATCCAAACGTTAAGCGTCTAGTCGGTCTTGATGGACCTAAAGGCAAAGGCATGGATCTACCTGATGACTGGGCATACCAGATCGTTAAACAGGTGGGTAACTATGGCGAAGCTTATGAGCGAAACGTAGGTAAAGGTTCACCATTGGGACTGGAACGCGGACTGAATGCGTTGTGGAACCAGGGTGGCTTGCAGTACGCACCACCTATGCGTTAATACGCTGATTAGCGGCTGGCCGAAAGGCTGGCCGCTTTTGTATCTGCTGCCTAAATATCAAAAGGGAGCAAATAGATCTGTGTACTGACTTCTGGAGTAAATAATGTCCTCAGACATTTCGAATTCGGGTCACAACCCTGAAGGCGGCCCGGCTAAGCCAAAGGCGCCTCCGCAGAACAAACCAAAATTCTGGAACGACCCGAAGAAAAGGTCGTTACTATTCCAGGTGCTATTGTTGTCGGCACTGGGATTTGTGTTCTATTCCATCATTGATAATACCCTGACCAACCTTGAACAGCGTGGTATCACCACAGGTTTCGACTTCCTGACCGAGGAAGCGGGTTTCGGTATTGCGATGAGTCTGATCCCCTACACCGAAGCATCAAGTTATGGCATGACCTTTATCGTCGGTCTGATGAATACCATATTGATCGCATTGATGGGTATCTTTGCTGCGACGATACTAGGTTTTCTTTTAGGTGTAGCGAGATTGTCAGATAACTGGCTGATCTCTAAAGCCGCTACTGTCTATATCGAAACATTCCGTAATATTCCATTACTGCTGCAGATCTTTTTTTGGTACTACGCGGTATTGCGAACCCTTCCGCATCCGCGCCAGAGTATGGAGTTTTTCGGTACTTTTCTGAATAATCGCGGATTTATTATGCCAGCGCCGGTCGCCGAAGATGGCTTCGGATTGGTGATGTTTGGTTTCTTTGCCGCTTTGATCGGCAGCTGGTTGATTTCCCGTTGGTCGAAGAAACGTCAAGAACTTACCGGCGAACAGTTTCCGGTCTTCCTGACCTGTATTGGATTAATTGTCGGCGTGCCGTTTGTACTCTTTATGTTGAGTGGAATGCCCCTGGGACTTGATCACCCTGAGTTGAAAGGTTTTAACTTTAAGGGTGGGGTCACGGTCATACCTGAGCTGATTGCGCTCTGGTTTGCGTTGAGTATCTATACAGCAGCTTTCATTGCTGAAACCGTCCGGGCGGGTATTCTGGCGGTGTCCCATGGTCAGACTGAGGCTGCAACGGCACTGGGTATGTCGAAAGCAAAAACGCTTCGGTTAATCGTTATTCCTCAGGCGCTGCGTGTGGTTATCCCACCGTTGACCAGTCAGTACCTGAACCTGACGAAGAACTCATCATTGGCAACCGCAATCGGTTATCCGGATCTGGTTAACGTATTTGCAGGTACCACTTTGAATCAGACGGGACAGGCAATTGAGGTTATAGCGATGACGATGGCTGTTTATCTGACGCTGAGTCTGCTGACATCGACATTTATGAACTGGTATAACTCCAGAATTCAGCTGACCGAACGTTAGGAGGGGATACTATGAAATATGAAATACAACCCACGCTACCCCCACCTGCGAGCATGGTCGGAGTGATTGGTTGGATGCGTAAGCATCTGTTTAATGGGCCAATTAACTCGGTGGCGACTCTTGTTGTCGGGTATTTTCTGATCAGCTTCCTGGTTCCTACTATTCAGTGGATCTTTATCGATGCTGATTGGGTCGGTGATAGCCGTGATGCCTGCACCAGTGGCGGTGCCTGTTGGGTGTTTATCAACAATCGACTTGACCAGTTTCTGTACGGTTTCTATCCGGAAGCGGAACATTGGCGAGTGCAAACAGCCTTTATTATACTAATCGGTTCGATTATCTGGCTAGTGATGCCGCAGACGCCGAAAAAAGGGCTGGTGGCTGCGTTACTGTTAGTGGTTTATCCAGTCGTGGCTTTCTTCCTGCTGTATGGCGATATCTTCGGCTTGGAGACTGTCGAAACTCACCTGTGGGGAGGCCTTAGCCTGACACTGGTGTTGGCGGTGGTTGGTATTGTCGCTTCACTGCCACTCGGTATTCTGCTGGCGCTGGGGCGTCAGTCGGAGATGCCGATCGTGAAATCGGTCTGTGTTATTTTTATTGAGATCTGGCGTGGCGTACCTTTGATTACCGTGCTGTTTATGGCCTCGGTGATGTTGCCACTGTTTTTCCCGGAAGGGATGAGCTTTGACAAGCTGCTCAGGGCGTTGATCGGTATTACCCTGTTCCAATCTGCCTATATGGCAGAAGTTATCAGGGGAGGGCTGCAGGCGATTCCTAAGGGACAGTATGAAGCGGCGGATGCCTTAGGTCTGGGTTACTGGCAGAAGATGATTCTGATCATCATGCCGCAGGCGCTGAAGCTGATGATCCCCGGCATAGTGAATACCTTTATAGCCCTCTTTAAGGATACCAGTCTGGTACTGATTATCGGCCTGTTTGACGTACTGGCGATTGGCCAGGCGGCGAACCAGGATCCGAAATGGATCGGTTACTCCACTGAAAGCTATTTGTTTGTTGCCCTGTTGTTCTGGGTCTTCTGTTTCAGTATGTCGCGTTATTCGCAACAGCTGGAGAGACAACTTCACACCGGGCACTGAGCCTGATAACAGAGAGATTTAGAGATGAGCCATTCACAAGCTACTGACAAATTGATGGTGGAACTGCGCGACCTGAATAAATGGTACGGCGAGTTTCATGTTCTAAAGAATATTAATCTGGAAGTGAAGCAGGGCGAGAAAATTGTTATCTGTGGCCCATCGGGCTCCGGTAAATCAACTATGATCCGTTGCATTAACCATCTGGAAGAGCACCAGAAGGGCGATATCATTGTCAGTGGTATACCCCTTAATGAAGATATTAAAAATATTGAAGCGATTCGTAAGGAAGTGGGAATGGTGTTTCAGCACTTTAATCTGTTCCCGCATCTGACCGTGCTCGAAAATTGTGTACTGGCGCCTATTTGGGTAAAGAAAATGCCCCGTAAGGAAGCTGAAGCACAGGCAATGGAGCTGCTTGAACGGGTGAAAATTCCCGACCAGGCGCTTAAGTATCCGGGCCAGCTGTCCGGAGGGCAGCAGCAACGGGTAGCGATCGCCCGATCACTTTGTATGAATCCTGATGTGATGCTATTTGATGAACCGACCTCTGCGCTCGACCCTGAGATGATTAAAGAGGTATTGGATGTCATGATTGAGCTGGCCACCGAAGGCATGACCATGCTGTGCGTAACCCATGAGATGGGCTTCGCTAAGACTGTCGCTGATCGGGTTATCTTTATGGATGGTGGGCAGATAGTTGAAGAAAACGAACCCCATGAGTTCTTTAACAACCCGCAGCATGAACGGACCCAGTTATTCCTGAGTCAGATACTTCAGCATTAACGCCACAAACGCAATTTTGCTTCTTGCTTTATAAGCATAAAAAAACCGCCAGTCAGGCGGTTTTTATTTTCCTATCAATAGCGCAAAGGATCTAAGGTTCTGCCTGGATCCAGGTTTAGCTATTAGCCGTGGGTAAGTTCTTCGTATTCTGCTTCGCTAAGTTGACCATCTTTATCAATGTCAGCGCTGATAAACGCAGCTTCAAGACCCTCAACACTTTTAGCCTCTTCCAGGTTGATAACACCATCAGCGTTAATATCGATGGTTTGAAAATCTGGTATTTCTACGGCAAAAGCTGCAGCTGAAACGGTTGTCAGGGCGATTGCACATAGGGTTTTGATGTTCATATTTAAAGCTCCTAGATTTAAGTTAACAAAGTTATTGATTGATAATCTCTATAAAGCAGTCTTTGTGCCAATGTAAATTTTACTTTATAAATCAATTGCTTAAGTGATAGGGTTTTGTTTTTTTAGAAGAAAACTGTCTCTGTAGAGCATCGGGATAATGCGTGTGGTTAATAAATTATTGATTTATAAGCGTTTTAATTGTCTTCGCCCAGAGACTTGGGCAAGTGTATATA
>JAIBDA010000117.1 GCA_024679635.1 Amphritea sp.
GCCTGACATCCATCAAAGGCTAATCCGAGTATTTGGTACATATTGTCCTAATTCGCTCGCTAATTGGCGACTTTATGTCTCTTTTTTGTCGCTAGTGCTAGGTAGACTAACTCACGAATTATTTAAAATGAAGCCAAAGGTGATCATAAATGAGCCAATTACCCATCAGTCGCTACCCTGTTCCCGACCTGGATTCTTTACCCGAAGATATTCTTTCTCGTATTCTGGAAGTGCAGGAAAAAGCACGTTTTATCCCCAACGTTTTTTTAACCCTGGCCCATCGACCCGCCGAATTCAGAGCCTTCTTTGTTTACCACGACGCCATTATGGAACGCGAGGGCAGTACCCTGAGCCCGGCAGAAAAAGAGATGATTATCGTTGCAACCAGTGCTGCCAACGGCTGTCAGTACTGCGTGGTAGCGCATGGCGCTCTATTGCGTGTTTTCGCTAAAGAACCTCTACTAGCTGACCAAATAGCCATTAACTATCTTCATGCGCCTATCAGCGAAAAACAAAAAGCGATGCTGACTTTTGCGCTGAAGCTGTCACGCTCTCCTGAATTAGTCGCCAGCTCAGATTATGACCTGCTCAAAACTCACGGCTATGACGACGAAGATATTTTAGATATTGCAGGTATTACAGCGTTCTTCGGGTTATCCAATCGAATGGCGATCGTCACTAACATGCAGGCTAACAGTGAATTCTACACGATGGCACGAGAGCCCAGGGCTTAGTCTGTTGTTCTGAAAAACACACGGACGTGTTCATGATCTGTCAAAGTAACTAGAAAGCTTTTGCCAATACAATCTGACGCTGTCAGTTTTCAGACGCTTGGTGTTTATCAATATACGCCTGCATCGACGCTAAATTCAGCTGATCAACCTGAGCTTGAATTTCCAGCCTGACATTCGCCTTAGCCTCTGCTGAATAAGCACGATAGAGGACATAATTCACACCCAGCGACAAAACAAACAGCAGTGCGATAACAATAACCGCATCCAGATTCAGCTCAAACTTTTTCAACTCTGCACTCCTCAAAAGCTCACTCTATGGTTTTCTGTCAAAACATTAACACAAGGATGATTGCTGAAGATACAAGCCCAAGAACTATCTGTTTTTCTTTCTATACTGGGCTGGACTAATGCCAAATTTATCCCTGAACATATAGATAAAAGGGGAAGCGGAGCTATAACCAAGCTCTAAAGCGATCGCGGTAATATTCTGCCCCGTATTCAGTAGTTCTATCGCTTGCATCAGCCTTAACTGCTGACGCCACTGTTTCAGCGACATGCCGGTTTCCCGACGAAAACGGCGGTCTAGCGTCCTCAGTGACACCGCCAGCGAGCCTGCCAACTGTTCTGACGTATCGCTGCTGTCTGGCTGTTCATAAAGTTGATTACAAAGACTGATCAGATCACCGCTTACCGGCCAGGGAAGGTGTTGGTCATTCCTTTCCAGGCGGCTCAGAGACTGGAGCAGTAGCTGTACCAGGTCGTTCTCATAGCCTTGCAGCGGATACTCAACCTCGATACCCGCCGCTGCCAGTATAAGCTCTCGCATTAACGGCGTAATCTGTAACACTGAAGCGCTATCTGAGGCTAACCCCTGATAGTTGGATTCAACGTATAAACTTTTTAAGTCCGCGCCATACCCGGTATATACGCTGTGTCGGCAACCACTGGGCAGCCAGATCGCCTGTTCCGGTGGGATAAAGTAACGCTCGCCGATTAGATCCACCACCAGCACACCTGAAACGGCGTACAGTAACTGATGCCAGTCGTGTCGATGGGCAGGGAAATAATGACCGGCGGGCATCACCTCCTGCCGGACATAGAGTTCTCGAGGCAATGATGTCATCGCCAGCAGGCTGAGTTCGTAGGCTGAGTCGGATGTCATAACTTACTGTCTGGTTTTATACATATTCTGTCATTTTATAGAAAGATAACAAAAACCTTACCCGCTAATCTACCTATCTCCACAAATCTGAGAATTCAGTATGTCCGAAATTAGTAAGTTCCGAATGCTACTAACCTGCGTTCTAGGGGTCGTCGCAACTATCGGCATCGCCCGTTTTGCTTATACACCCATGATACCGGAAATGGCCCGGGGTGCCGGCATGAGTGAATCAGTCGCCGGCTATCTGGCTGCTGCGAATTACGCGGGGTATCTCAGTGGCGCACTACTGATCTCTTTTATCCACAGCCTGGCGTTAAAAGCCCGCCTGTACAAAGTTGGACTGCTAACCGCTGTATTAACCAGTATGGCGATGGCACTGACGACGCTAGAGCCGATTTGGTATCTGCTCCGTTACCTGTCTGGCTTGAGTAGTGCCGCGGGTATGCTGCTTGGCGGTGGTTTACTGATGCACTGGCTGATGAAACGTAACCATAAAGCAGAACTGGGCATCTTTTTTTCAGGCTTAGGCATCGGCATCGTTATCACGGCGATTCTTGCGGTCATCATCAAAGATATATTCAGCTGGGACCAACAGTGGCTGATCTATAGCGCCGTTACCTTAGTCTTGATCATTCCCGTATGGTTCTGGCTTCCCGACTTCAGTGTTGAGCAGCCATTGGCAAAACACTGCACAAAGCACATTTCTCTGCCTTCAAGCTTTATGCCGGTACTACAACTAGCCTACTTCTGCGCCGGGGCCGGTTATGTTATCTCGGCTACCTTCCTGATTACGATTGCCGAGAGCATCGAAGCATTAGCAGGACAAGGCTGGATGATCTGGCTGGTTGCCGGGATAAGTTGTGCTCCAGCTAGCGCCCTCTGGGATAAAATCATCAATATTACCGGCCAATGGCAAGCGCTATTTATCGCTTACACCCTTAACGCTCTGAGTATACTGATTCTGTTGCTCAGCCAGGATTTAGCGGCCGTCATTCTCAGCGCCCTGATCTATGGTGCCAGTTTTATAGGCATCGTCAGTATGATGCTGTCTATGGTTGGGCGCTTATTCCCTGATAACCCATCAAAACCGATGAGTCGGCTGACCTTCAGTTACGGTATTGCTCAGGTCATCGCTCCCGCCATCGTGGGCTATATGGCGGAGTACTACGGTAACTTCAATAACGGCCTGATGCTGACGCTGGTAATAATGCTAACCGGCAGTGTTGCCTTAATCGTCGCCCAACGTATTCAATGCCACGCAGGGCCGGCTTCTGCACCGTTAAGCAATCAAACGTAACAACTAAAGCACTTAACATCCGAGAATAAAATCACTAAATAAATTGACTCTGGCCCTATTTATTCCCATGTTTAATGAATCCTAGCGAAATAACTGATCACTTAGGAGCCTGTTATGGCCACAGATGTCGAGATCGCTCTACAGTTCAGTCCCCTGCCTATCACCGAAATCAGTGAAAAACTGGGCATCAATAGTGACCACCTTCACCCTTTTGGTCGGGATATCGCCAAGGTAGATCTAAAGGCACTAACCCAGAATAAACAAAAGCCAGGCAAGCTAATTCTGGTGTCTGCTACGACACCTACACCCTCGGGGGAAGGCAAAACGACCACAACGATCGGTCTGGCTCAAGCATTTTCACAGTTAAATGAATCAGTATGTATGGCACTACGCGAGCCGTCACTCGGGCCTTGTTTAGGTATGAAAGGGGGCGCGACTGGCGGGGGCTATAGCCAGATAATGCCCGCCGACCGGATCAATCTTCACTTTACTGGTGATTTTCACGCCATCACCAGTGCTAATAATCTGGTATCCGCCGCCATCGATAATCACATCTATCAAGGCAATGACCTGGGTATCGACCCCCGACAGATCGTCTGGCGGCGAGTTATGGATATGAACGACCGCAGTCTGCGCAACATTGTCCTCGGCCTCGGCGGAAAAATGCAGGGGATTCCGCGGGAAGGAGGCTTCGATATTACCGCCGCCTCTGAAGTCATGGCGATGCTCTGCCTTGCCGAAGATGCTGAGGACCTGAAACGGCGCCTTGATCGCACGTTAATCGGCTATACCTACGCAAATGAACCGGTCTATGCTGCTCAGCTCAAAATTACCGGTGCGATGATGGCACTATTGCGAGATGCGCTACAGCCTAACCTGGTA
>JAIBDA010000042.1 GCA_024679635.1 Amphritea sp.
ACCGGGTGTAGGGTGAAACACACGGTGCTAAATACAGTTCTATGCTGTGAAACCATAGTAGCCATTTAATGCCCTACAGATACTGATCCATGTCAACACTCGTTCCTTTTAGTATTTTTTCTACTACAACTTTTGACTAAGCGCTGACACAGTGGTATTCCAGTAAGATAACGAAAAATAAAAGAATCTGATCACATATGACAACCGCATTTATTACCCATCACGACTGTGGCCTTCACAACATGGGGCCAGAACACCCAGAAAGCCCGATTCGACTTCTCGCTATTCAGAAAGTTCTGCAAAAGACAGGGTTGATTGATCAGCTTAAGCAGATGGAATCGGTGCATGTTACACCAGAGCAGATTCAACTGGCCCATGCGAACTTGCATCAGAAAAGACTGGAAATGAAACAACCTGATGAAGGCGTTGTTTATGCGGATGAAGATACTGCATTATGTCCAGACTCTCTTCATGCCGCCAGCCTTGCTGCCGGCTCAAGCATTCTGGCCACCAATCAGGTGCTTTCGGAAAAAGTCGACAACGCCTTTTGCGCTGTTCGCCCACCGGGCCACCATGCTGAACATAACGCAGCTATGGGCTTCTGTTTTTTTAACAACGTGGCCATAGGGGCTATGCATGCTCTACAACAGCCAAATGTAAACAGAGTGGCTATTGTCGATTTCGATGTACATCACTGTAATGGCACTGTCGATATCTTTAAGGACAAGCCGGAAGTTCTGGTTTGCTCAACCTTCCAACATCCCTACTACCCTGAACGCTATTGTGATATCCAACGGGATAATATCGTCAATTGTCCGATTGAAGCTCACACTCGCGCTGCTGTATTCCGCGAACAGTTAGAAAAATACTGGCTCCCCGCTATCCAAAATCATAAGCCGGATATTATTTTTATCTCAGCGGGCTTTGATGCGCACCACGAAGACCCAATGGCCGACCTGAATCTAACCGAAGAAGATTACCGCTGGGCTACTCAACTTCTTATGGACGCAGCACGCACCACCTGTGGAGGTCGTATTGTTTCTGTGCTTGAAGGTGGTTATAACCCTGTTTCTCTGGCATTTAGTGTACAAGCGCACATAGAAGTACTTGCAGGGCATTAAGAGCATCGCTTAGCGTTGCTCGTTGCTCAGAACTATAAAATTAGTGTCCACTAAATCGGGGGCAGTCCAGAATTATTGGCTTTCACCAATCCCATGCAACAAATTTCTTACAAAGCGCTTAACTCAAAAAGCCTTCTATAACTGATATAGAAGGCTTTTATCGAGCAACGAACAAGTCACGCTCTTTGTGACGGTCGAATTACGAGCTACTGCTTTTCCAGCTCTTTGTGACGGTCGATCTACGAACAACGGCTCTTATCTCTTTTTGTGACATTCGAGCCACGAACGACGGCTCTTATTTATCCCTCAAAACATAAACCGACTCAGTTTCCACGCGCCCTCCCCGGCCCGTACTCTGCTCTGCTGCAAGCTTCTCTACCTCAAACCTCTCACCATAGAGCTCGCGCACTTCTGGTTCAGATACCGAAAACGGAGGCCCCTGCTGATCATCAAACTCCAGCGTTATCAACAGTATCGCGACACCCTCTGGAAGATTATGTATCAGACTCTGCGCGTACGCTCGTCGCATATCAGCAGGAAAAGCAATCAGTGCGGCCCGATCATAAACCCAACGAATCTCTGCATAGCTAATTTCAGGTAACACGAAAAAATCACCGCAAAGTAACTGCAAGCCCTCATGCTCTCGAACCGCAAACCCAGCCTCCTGCCGGGCCGGGGTATCAACGCCCAGTTCCGACATAAAGGCCTGACAAGCCAGATCACTCAGTTCAACGCCAGTAACCTCATGCCCTTGCTCTCTCAACCAGAGCATATCCCGACTTTTACCACACAACGGCACCAAAACCCGACCTTCCCCAGCAGCCATCAGCACAGACCAGTAGCGCTGCAAAAAACAATTAACCTGAGTCTGATGAAAACCTATTCGCCCAGACTGCCAGCGCTCATGCCAAAACTCGCTCTTCATTTCCCTTTAAATCTCCTCAAAAAGACCATTATCTGCCTGAATTTTCCTTTTTTAATGATACAGACCGTGCTCCCGATCCACTAACCCGGTATAATTCCCCGATATTTTGGCTAAAATAAAAGTGGATACTCAGCACATATGACAAACCCATCCTCATTTAATCGAGAAGAACTTCTTCAGTGCGGTAACGGCATTATGTTCGGCGAAGGCAATGCACGCCTGCCTATCGGCAACATGCTGATGATGGACCGCGTTACTATGATCACTGGTGAAGGTGGTAAATATGGTAAAGGCTACATAGAAGCAGAGCTGGATATTCATCCTGATCTTTGGTTTTTTGACTGCCATTTCCCAACCGATCCAGTTATGCCAGGCTGCCTGGGTCTTGACGCTATGTGGCAAATTGTTGGCTTCTTTCTGGGCTGGCGTGGCAATAAAGGTCGTGGACGCGCACTGGGATCAGGTGAAGTAAAGTTCACTGGCCAGATTCTACCAACCGCAAAGAAAGTTACTTACCGCATCGACCTGTCACGGGTTATCGAACGTAAACTGGTTATGGGCATCGCTGATGGCTCCGTTTCCGTTGATGGTCGCGAGATTTACACCGCTAAAGATCTGCGTGTTGGTCTGTTCGTATCTACTGATAGTTTCTGATATTACAAAGCCCGCAACGCGGGCTTTAGTTCAGCTGTAGATCTATAATTACAACGTTTTTACTGAATTTAAAGAGGCATCCTATGAGACGTGTCGTTGTTACCGGAATGGGTATCGTATCTTGCCTAGGTACTGATAAAGAAGCCGTCCTGGACTCACTGAAAGAAGGCCGTTCAGGCATCAAATTTCAGGAAGAGTACAAAGAGATGGGCTTTCGCAGCCATGTAGCAGGCAGTATCGATCTGGACTATACAGATCTGATCGATCGCAAACTGGTCCGTTTTATGGGCGATGCTGCAGCCTATGCTTACCTCTCCATGGAACAGGCTGTTAAGGATGCCAACCTAAGTGAAGATCAGGTATCCAATGTACGTACTGGCCTGGTTGCAGGCTCTGGTGGTGCATCTTCTGCTGATATCGTAGAAGCCGCTGATATCCTGCGTACTAAAGGCGTTCGCCGTGTCGGCCCATATCGGGTAACCCGCACCATGGGTTCAACCGTATCGGCTTGTCTGGCTACCCCGTTTAAGATCAAAGGCGTTAACTATTCCATCACTTCTGCCTGCGCGACCAGCGCCCACTGTATCGGCAACGCGATGGAACAGATTCAGCTGAACAAGCAAGACATCGTATTTGCCGGCGGCGGCGAAGAACTTCACTGGTCTCTGAGCATGATGTTTGATGCGATGGGCGCCCTGTCCAGCAAGTACAATGATACGCCTGAAAAAGCGTCACGCGCATATGATGCAAACCGCGACGGTTTTGTTATCGCAGGTGGCGGCGGCATGCTGGTTCTTGAAGAACTGGAACACGCCAAAGCCCGCGGTGCGAAAATCTACGGAGAGCTGGTTGGCTATGGCGCAACCTCTGACGGTTACGATATGGTTGCACCTTCTGGCGAAGGCGCTATGCGCTGCATGCAGCAAGCCATGAGCACCGTTGATGGCAGCATCGACTACATCAACTCTCACGGCACCTCAACACCTGCAGGTGACATCCAGGAACTGAAGGCGATGAAAGAAACCTTCGGCGCCGAGATGCCTGCTGTCAGCTCAACCAAATCACTAACCGGCCACTCTCTGGGTGCGACCGGCGTTCAGGAAGCTATTTATAGCTTGCTGATGATGGAAAACAACTTCATCTGCGCTTCCGCTAATATTGATGAGCTTGATCCGGCAGCTGTTGGCCTGCCAGTTGTCACAGAGCGTAAAGACAATGTCGATCTGCAGCGAGTGATGTCTAACAGCTTCGGTTTTGGTGGCACCAACTCGACGCTGGTATTCCAAAAATTCGAAAGCTAGTTACCAGAGACCTTCTGGCATAAAAAAACCCGCCGATGGCGGGTTTTTTTTATGTGAAAAATCTATTTCTGAGCCATTTCTATTCGTCTACCACTTTCAGATCTCGCATCTGTGCTTCCAGCCATCCAATTGAGTCTTTATGGATATCATCAACACTTCGATCGACAGCCGCGACCGGAGAGCCAATGCGCACGGTCACCGTCCCGGGGTACTTCACATAGCTTTTCCCCGGCCAGAACAACCCGGCATCATGAGCCAGAGGCACGACAGGCACCTGACCACTGGCCGCCAGCATCGCTCCACCTTTGTTAAATTTACCCAGCTTACCGGTTTCTACCCGAGTTCCCTGGGGGAAAATAACAACATTAATTCCATCTCCCAGGCGGTCTTTACCCTGTGTCAGCAACTGCTTTAATGCACCACGGCGCTTGCTGCGATCCAGTGCGATAGGCTTCAGCATGCCCAATGCCCAACCAAAGAACGGGATTTTCAACAACTCTTGTTTCAATACCGCACTCTGTGGACGTATCAGAGTTTGTAGGAATAACGTTTCCCATTCACTGGAATGGTTAGCGACAACCACATAAGCACTATCCTGAGGTAGATTTTCCCGACCTTCTACCCGATATTTAACACCACAACAAAGGCGCAACCAAAACATCGAGAAATAGTTCATCAGAGTAAACAATTTAAAACGCGGGCGGAATGGCAACACCCATCCCACCAGCAAACAAAAAGCAGCAAAGATCAGAGTCACCGGATAAAAGCCGATATAGAAGAGCGTAGCTCGCAGATATAAAAACAGGGAAGGTTTTCTGGTCATCGGCTGATCGCCACTCTTTTCAACATTAACATCAATTTCTACAGATGACTTCAAGGACTCACCTTCCAGTGGCCACTCTTCCCACCCTTCTTTTCCAACACCTTAATCTCTGAGATAACCATGCCCTTATCAACCGCTTTACACATATCATAGATAGTTAACGCAGCAACAGAAGCGGCAGTGAGAGCTTCCATTTCAACGCCGGTCTGACCCGCTAACTTGCAAGTAGCCAGAATCATAACTGAATTAGATTCCGGCTGCGGCAACAGTTCCACAGAAACCTTACTCAGCATCAACGGATGACACAGAGGAATTAGATCTGAGCAGCGTTTGGCGGCCTGTATCCCCGCTATACGCGCTACAGCTAATACATCCCCCTTTTTATGGTCACCCGCAGTGATCATATGCAAGGTCTCAGGTGTCATCGTCACAACGGCCTGAGCCGTTGCCTCCCTGCTGGTCACTGCCTTTTCTGAAACATCCACCATATTGGCGTGGCCATTTTCATCTAAATGGGTCAGACGACTCATACAGTCTCCTCCTGTTTCTTCTTATTGTTTACCGGGTTGGCATACATCTGCTTCAGTATTTCAGCAGCAGACGGAGTCATCCCATCGGTACGGGCAGAAAACAGAGCCCGTGACGCTGTATCAATCTGATCGCTCTCATCCCCTGCCGCCAGCAGGTTAGAAGGATGAATATAGTAGCTTTCAATAATCTGCCGATCGATCTCTGCAGCCAGCTCATCCGGATTATCAATACCAGTAATTACATTACCAAAAGACACATGAACATGCCCCTTGTTACCGGTAATACCTGCCACAATACTTTCAATATCTTCAAACTGAGATTTCTGATATTCACCACCCTGCTGCTTGGCGTCCAGCTCTTCAGCTTTTGCCCGGTCACAAGGGTCATACTCATAGGAAATTGAGACAGGGACTATTTTGACCCGGTCCAGGAATTCCGTGAAACTGCGCTGTTTACGGTGCGACATATAAAACATTTTCAAAATAGCAGGGTCGGTAAAATCATTACCATCTTTTGCACGCCCTTCCCGCTGAGCTATCCAGACACTTGCTTCGTCATGGACTAATGAGTGGTCAATGTAGGAGGACAGCTGGCCCAGCGCAGTCAGGACTTCACGCCCCTTCGCTGAACGATTGACGATAAAACTTTTATTTAACCGCATCAGGTCGGACACATAAGACTTGCGCAACAGGTTATCGCCAATGGCGATCCGCAGTGTATCGAAACCATTCTGAAACAAAACCCAGTTTATAAACGCGGGGTCCATGGCGATATCCCGATGATTCGAGACAAACAAATAAGCCTCACCCTCCTCAAGATTTTCAAATCCGGTACAGCTCAACCGAGTCGTTGTACGGGCAACCATCTTGGTCATATAACGACCAACAAAATTCTGAAAATCTTGCACATTCTCAATATCATCTGCCTTCTGTGCCAGAAAGATCCGCACTGCAGGTTTCAATAACCAGCCGAAAGCACCGGCCATACGAGGAAACTGATATTGGGTAATTGCAGTAATAAACTCATCATCATGGATCAGCCGATTCAGCACATCGCTTACTTCATTATCATGATAAGGGCGGATGTTCTGAAATGGATCGTTTGACGGACTGGCTGCCATTCTGCCTCCTGAGGCACTGCGAATATTTAAGCCGGGTATTTTACAGGGAGATGGGAATAATTTCAGCGTAGATTGCCTGTTCTTTGGATTTAACAGGCTTAGGAAGGTACGAACAGGTCTAATCTAGAGTATGTAAGCAAGAGAACGATCAATACTCTGGGGCATGGAAAAGCACAAAAGACTTACTCTCAGCGCCCCAATATCAACCGCCGGTCATATTCATAAACCTAACGACCTGAGGTGTTTCATCATTAAGATCGAAATGATGTTCTTCGGGTTTCAGGTCCATCGCCTGAATAAGGTGCTGTTTCAACACTTCAGTCTCGCCGGGATGATCACGTAACACTTGCCGCAGATCCATCGAATGTTCATTACCCAAACAAAGTAGCAAGCGCCCTTCGACGGTCATTCTTACCCGGTTACACTCACTACAAAAGTTATGACTGTGGGGCGAAATAAAGCCGACCTTACTATGACTGTCAGCCATTCGATAGTAACGGGAGGGACCTCCGGTTTTATCGACGGATTCCAGCAATGGATAAACCGGGCTAATTTTTTCGAACAGCTCATCACTGGAACAATACATCTCTGCCCGATCATGCTCGGTGATGGCACCTAATGGCATCTCCTCAATAAAAGTAATATCCAAGCCTTTATTGCGAGCAAAGGCGATCAGATCAAGAACCTCATCGTCATTGCGGCCTTTAAGTACCACAGCGTTCAACTTGATTCGTTCGAAACCCGCCTCAATCGCAGCATCAATGCCTTCTAACACTTGCGACAGCCGTCCCGTCCGTGTCAGACGCTTAAATTTATCTTCCTGCAGACTGTCGAGACTAATATTTAACCGGTCAACACCTAGCCGCTTAAGCTCGGTAGCCATGCCGGGGAGTTGCGAGCCATTCGTGGTAATCAGCAATTCAACAGGTAACTGCCCTAACTGCTCTACCAGCGTTAAGATTCCCTTTCTTACTAACGGCTCACCACCGGTAAGGCGAATCTTATTCACCCCTAATTCGACAAAAGCCCGGGCAACCCTATATATCTCTTCCAACGACAACACTTCACTGCGCGGCAAAAACTGCATCTCTTCAGCCATACAATAAACACAGCGAAAGTCACAGCGGTCAGTAACGGACAGGCGCACATACTCAACCCGGCGACCAAACCGGTCGACTAGTTGATTTTCTGTGCTGTTATTCTGTTTTGTTGTCATATCAGGACTAGTATCTCACGATCTTATAGGCAAAAATATACCCGACTATTTTAATCAGTTATTAACTTAATTTTAAGCGAGCTCACAACGCATGTATTTAGCACTCAAACATACACATATCACTTTTGCCGTTTTAAGCATTCTGTTTTTTACGGTGCGGGGATTCTGGATGCTCACCACACCTGAGAAGTTACAACAGCGCTGGGTCAGAATTGCACCACATATCATCGACACATTGCTTCTAGCCAGTGCCATCGCGCTTACCTTCACCATTAACCAGTATCCTTTTAGCGAGAGTTGGCTAACCGCAAAACTGATAGCATTAATTGCTTACATTGTTCTGGGAACCATCGCTCTGAAAAGAGGAAAAAGCAAAGCCATTCGTACCCTGGCCCTGATCATGGCACTGCTCTGTGTTGGATATATTGTCTGGGTCGCGCTGAGCCATAACCCCTTACCCTGGTTACTCTGATATTAAGCCTGGGCGTCACTCAGCTCTTCGTTCTGATAATGATCACGTATCATCCCGACGAGCTGACTTCGCCATGGTAATTGACGTATACCAAAATCATTCAATAATTTATTGCAGACTAACACCGAAGAAGCGGGACGTTCGGCATCACTGCCCAGTTCAGAAGAGCTGATCGGTACCAATTTTTCTGCTTTAAGTTTTTCATACTGACCGGCAGCAGCCAAAACCGCTTCGGTAAAACCGTAACGCGTCGTAATCTCTGCACAACAGTAGTGATAAGTTCCCCAGTTGTCCGCGCCATTGTGAATCTGCTTAAGAATAGCCACAACTACCCGGGCAATATCACCGGCAGAGGTAGGGCAGCCGCGACGATCATCAGCAGCAAAAATTTCTTTCTGCTCCCTGGCCTGTGTCAGGGCCCGCCGCATAAAGTTGTCACCAATTGTACTGAATACCCAGCTGACTCTGAGAATCACATGTTGCGGAAGAGCCGCGCGCAATAACTCCTCCCCCTGCCACTTACTTTCACCATATAAGCCCAAGGGACTGGCTTGATCAGCCTCGGTATAACCACTTTCATAATGCCCGTCAAACACATAATCAGAAGAGAGATGAAGCAGCGGAATGGCCAGATCACCACACGCCATCGCTAGGTTTTCAACCGCATCTCTATTCAATGCAAGACAACGTTCTGATTCAACCTCTACCCGATCGACTGCGTTAAACCCAGTAGTATTGATAACATAATCGGGCAGATGTTGATCCAGTTGTTTCTGGACCTGCTCCCGGCTACTGATATCGAGTTCCGCATCGGTGAAAGCCACCACAGAAAAGAATGGATCACTCCGGGTCACCTGGTTTAAAAAATAGCCTATCTGACCATCAGCACCGGTAATCAATATCTTTGCCGGGGTAGTCAAAAAATCCTGTGTCATTAACTTAAAACTCCAACTGTACGCTGCTAAATCAACGATACCATATCAAGCCGATAGCGAAACTAAAAAGCGCATGGAAGACTAAAAGATTACCGGGATATACCAATCGCCCCGCATAAAACATACAGATTTCAAAAAAACCCCGCCTGACGGTGGCTTTTTTTACGCTATAATTCGCGCTAAATAATGAGACACGGGATCTACTCATGCCGTTAGATATCAGCTCCCACACAGGCGACAAACCTGCTGGGCGTATTCGCAAGCAAAACGAAAAACTGATTCTGGCGGCGGCTGAGAAAGAATTTGCGGCCTGCGGATTTAAAGGAGCAAGCATGCGAGAGATAGCCGCTCGTGCAAATTTGCCTAAAGCCAACATTCACTACTATTTCAAAAATAAGTTGGGACTTTATCTCGCGGTACTCAGCGATATTATTGACCTGTGGGATGGCACACTTAGTAACCTTACCGCAAACGATGATGCAGCAAAAAGCCTGGCTCAGTACCTACGTAAAAAGATCGCGTTTTCCCGCGACCACCCGTTAGCGTCGCGTATCTTTGCCAGCGAGGTTATCAGCGGCGGCCCAAATTTAGGCAGTTATTTTACCGAAGGCTATCAGGAATGGTTTCGATCCAGAACCTCTGTCTTTGAACAATGGCAACAACAGGGCAAGCTTGATGCCAATATCAACCCGAGCCACCTAATATTTTTACTCTGGTCGAGTACCCAACACTACGCGGACTTTGCCCTGCAAGCATCTTCTGCATTGGG
The DNA here is from genome assembly GCA_024679635.1 of Amphritea sp. The sequence goes on from JAIBDA010000042.1 coordinate 9,868, forward strand.
CAAGGAAACACTCGATGAAGAGGACTACGAGCAAGCCATCACAACGCTCACTCACATCATTTTGAAGGGCTGCGGGGTCATCCTGGATGACTAACCAGACAGACAACCCATTATCCAGCGCGATTGAGTAATGCTGACCGAGTTCATCAAAACACACAAATGATGTAACAGGCCCTGCTCCCACTACTGCTTAACTTACCGACTAATCAGCCTTTTTATAGAGTTACTCTTACCAGCCCGAACAGACCATAAAACCTCCTGTCTCGAAACAAATTTATCGAGTGGTCAACTTTTTGCTTAGTTATTCACAAC
>JAIBDA010000150.1 GCA_024679635.1 Amphritea sp.
CATGCCCTTTAGCAGCTATGACGATATAGTGAAATATACCGAGGGTGGCTATAGCTGGACTAAAATGGCAAAAACCGCACATATTCACCTGTTTGGTATCGCTGTGTTTCTGGTGATCGTGTCACTGGTGATGGCGTTTAGTAGCTATGTTGCCTGGATCAAAATTCTGCTTATCTCTGCAGGGTGGGTCGCATTATGGCTGGATATTGCTTCCTGGTGGCTGGCTAAATTCTCGAATGTTTTTGCCTATGTTATATCGGTAGCCGGTGGCGTTGAAATCGGTGCTGTATGCGCTATGAGCGGTCTCTGTTTATTGAACCTTTGGTTCAAGTTGCCGGACGTCGTTTTGGAACAATCAGACACTTCATCTGAGTAAGATTAGACGAGCGGGAATAGGAAAATATCGGTAGATGACACCATACTCTTAGGTGTTTGCTGATGTTTTCCTTTTTTGTGTTAATGCCACTCCTATCCAAAATCAGGAGAGAAATTCCTCTCTGTCATTTTCTCCCTCGTAGCGTTCTCTATGGATTCTTTTATTGAGAGCAATATAGCTGAAATTTCACTGTGAATCGGGTAGGATACGCACCCTTTTGTAGGCTGAGTACTGAGTGATGTACCGGCTTTAGCTAAATAATTGAGCTTCAGGTTATATTTCGCTATGCAGGTTAAAGATTTTCATTTCGATCTACCCGATGAGCTGATTGCCCGTTATCCATTGGAAAAACGCAGCGATAGCCGGCTGTTCTGTGTTGATGGAAGCAGCGGTGAATTTCAGCATCGGCAGTTCTTCAACGTTTTGGATCTGCTTGAGCCCGGTGATTTGGTGGTGTTTAATAACACTCGGGTGATTCCTGCACGGATGTTTGGCCAGAAGGCGTCCGGCGGTAAGGTTGAAATATTGATCGAGCGGGTGCTGGATGAACGTTCAGCATTGGCACATGTTCGTTCCAGTCGGTCACCCAAACCCGGTGCTGAATTGACATTTGATGGTGGTCTGAAAGCGACGATGGTTGCCCGCCATGATGATCTGTTTGAGTTGGAATTCGATCTGGCCGAAGGCCACCTGATTGAAGCGTTAGAGCAGTTTGGTCATATGCCGTTGCCTCCTTATATGAAACGGGAAGATGAACTGTCGGACCGAGAACGCTATCAGACGGTCTATAACGAAAAACCGGGTGCTGTTGCCGCACCTACCGCTGGATTGCATTTTGATGATGAATTGTTCGCCAGTTTAGAAGCAAAGGGAATTAATAAAGCTTTTGTTACTCTGCATGTCGGTGCAGGGACTTTCCGGCCGGTGAAAGTCGATAATATTCAAGACCATAAGATGCATGCTGAATATATCGAGGTATCTGAGGACGTTTGTCAGGCCGTTAGGGACACCAAAGCGCGGGGTAATCGGGTGCTGGCGGTGGGTACAACCTCTGTGCGTTGTCTTGAAACAGCGAGTAAAGAGGGGCAGATCGAACCTTTTTTTGGTGATACCGATATTTTTATTTTCCCTGGCTATCAATTCCGTACTGTGGATCTGTTGATAACTAACTTTCATCTGCCTGAATCCACGCTTTTAATGTTGGTGTCGGCGTTTGCCGGCTATGAACATATGATGGCTGCGTATAAAGAAGCAGTAGAGCAGCGGTACCGTTTCTTTAGCTACGGTGACGCTATGTTTTTGACCAAGAAAGAATTTAGTAACAGCGGCGACTGAATCGAAAAAAATGTAAGTAGCCTTTAATTTGCGCAAATCAGCCTTATATAGGGTAGAGATTACTGCTCTATAGCGAATTCCTTTTTAGGAAACTGATTTTAGGAAACCGATTTTGGGAAAGAGTGTGACTAGAGAATGTTTTATGAAGTTTGAGCGAATGGCTACTGATGGTAAAGCCCGTCGTGCTCGCTTGAGCTTTCCCCGTGGCGATGTGGAAACTCCAGCCTTTATGCCGGTAGGTACCTATGGCACGGTGAAGGGCATGCTGCCTAAGGATATTGAAGCGATTGGTGCTCATATTATATTGGGTAATACCTTTCACTTGATGTTACGCCCAGGTACCGAGGTGATTAAAGCCCACGGTGATCTGCATGATTTTATGAACTGGAAAGGTCCGATACTGACTGATTCCGGTGGTTTTCAGGTGTTTAGCCTGGGGGCGATGCGTAAAATTACCGAAGCAGGGGTTCATTTTCAGTCTCCAGTGAATGGCTCTAAAGTATTTATGGGGCCAGAAGAGTCGATGCAGGTTCAGAAAGATCTGGGCTCTGATATCGTGATGATATTCGACGAATGCACGCCCTATCCGGCAACTGAAGTTGAAGCTGCTGAATCAATGCGGCTTTCGTTGCGCTGGGCTAAACGGTCCAAAGACGCGCATGGCGACAGCCCTTCAGCACTATTCGGCATTGTTCAGGGTGGTATGTACCCGCATCTGCGCGATGAATCGATTCAGGGGCTGAACGAAATTGGTTTTGATGGCTATGCCATTGGCGGCCTGTCAGTAGGTGAGCCGAAAGAAGAGATGGTCAAAGTGCTGGATCACCTGGCGCATAAAATGCCGGAGGATAAGCCTCGTTATTTGATGGGTGTAGGTAAGCCGGAAGATATTGTTGAGGGTGTACGTCGCGGTGTGGATATGTTCGACTGCGTGATGCCGACCCGTAACGCCCGAAATGGTCACTTGTTTACCCGTAACGGCGTAGTAAAGCTGCGTAATTCGGCGAATAAGACTGATACCCGACCATTAGATGCGCAGTGTGGTTGCTATACCTGCCAGAATTTTAGCCGTGCATATCTGCACCATCTTGATAAGTGTAAGGAGATCGTTGGCTCACAGCTGAATACGATCCATAACCTGCATTATTATCAG
>JAIBDA010000026.1 GCA_024679635.1 Amphritea sp.
ATTATTCCCTTATCGGTGCCAATTCCAATTCAATTAACCAGAACATTGAAATTTAGCACTGATACCCGTTTTTTCTATCCAATAGTACTCAGAATAGGTCTAAAAACCGGGAAAGATCAGTTAATAACCAAGTATAGGAAAAGTCTAGAAGTCTTTTTCACTGTATTTTTACTATTTATAGCCGTATCCTTTCCATATCAACAAATAAAAACAACGAACAACCAGAACAGTGAAATCATATGGATAATTTGGACAAACTCGACATGGCCATTCTGCGTGAGTTGCAGAAAAACGCCCGTATCACGGTGACAGAACTTGCTTCCCGGGTAGGCCTGTCAAAAACCCCTTGTCAGATTCGTATGAAGCGACTTGAAGAACAGGGTTATATTCTGGGATATATTGCCCTGGTCGATCAGAAGAAGCTCGGTACTAAACACGTGGCCTTTGTTCAGGTATCTCTAAGCGACACCAAAACACGAGCACTACAGGCGTTTAATGATGCTGTTCGGGAGATCCCTGAGATAGAACAATGTCATATGATTGCAGCCAACTTTGATTACCTGCTAAAGGTGCGCACTACGGGTATGGAGTCCTATAGAGAAGTCCTTGGCGAGAAAATTTCTTCACTCCCTTTTGTCACTCAGACCAGTACTTTTGTGGTGATGGAAGACGTGAAGGACATCGAATCGCAACTACTCTGAAAAAGAACCCGACTCTTGAATCGTAAGTCTTTATTACTGGCGCTTGCCGTCGTCCTGATGTGGTCGACGGTCGCCACCGCATTTAAACTAACACTTTCTCTGATCAGCCCCTTACAGATGCTGTGGATTGCTGTTGCCACCAGTTTCGTCATTCTTTTTGTCGCTACTCTGCTGCAAAAAAAGCAGTCTCTGGCCCGTCAATACCTTCGTGAATCTCCGGGTTATTTTCTCCTGCTGGCACTACTCAACCCCACCCTCTACTACCTGATTTTGTTCGCCGCCTACGACCTGCTTCCAGCGCAACAGGCTCAGGCCTTAAACTACACCTGGGCGGTGGTACTCAGCATCATGGCAGTTCCCTTCCTTGGTCAGCAGTTCAGCTTCAAGAACCTGATCAGTATAGTGCTGGCATACAGCGGGGTAGTCGTTATAGCCACTCAAGGTCAATTGCTGGCGCTTGATTTCAAAAACCCTATGGGTGTGATATTAGCGTTGGGCAGCTCGGTTTTCTTCGCCGCTTACTGGATCTTAAATACCCGCAGACCAAGAGACGCTGTCGTCTCTCTGATGCTCTGCTTTGGCCTGAGCTTACCCATTCTCAGTGCACTAATGCTATGGCAAAACGCTTTTACCCTGATCCCCTGGCAGGCGGTTGCTGGCGGCATCTATATCGGTACCTTCGAAATGGGGTTTGCCTTCCTCTTGTGGATGCAAGCGATGCGGATGAGCGACAATACGGCTCAACTAAGTAATTTAGTCTACCTGTCGCCCCCGATATCACTGCTATTACTGGCAACTATCGCAGATGAGCCGGTAATGCTTTCAACCATTGCTGGGTTAGTTCTGATTATCAGCGGCGTCCTGTTTCAACAACTAAAACGACGCGTCTAAACAACTTTGCCGCCAATAGTTAGCCTCTACCTGTCGACGTTTTACCAACCCGGAACCGGCGTTCCACAGACGCCGCATATCCAGAATATCCTCTTCAATAGAGAGCAATATGTGTTTTTGTTGGTTTTCAGACGTTGAAGTTAAAAAAGCCTCTTTCAGCTTATTTCTGATGGCACGCATCTCAAGGCGACTACTCCCCCTAAAACTAGCACCCCGGTTAAACACAATACTCACCAACACCGCGCGGCACAGCTTAGGCAACAGGGCTAACTCATTAAAAGCGCTTTCAGTGAGTTGATAATATTGCGGTAATAACTGCTCAATGAAGACCGGCCAGGCGGATTTAAAAGGCACCTCAATCCCCAGGTCTTTTAATTCAGCGGCTCTCTTTTTAGTGCCTCGCTTTCCTATATCCTGTAATAATTCAGTAATGACTTTAGCAGACAGATAAGGCTGCCATAAGCGACGCAAGGAAGCTTCTGTGTTAAATCTCAGATCATAGCCCACACCGATCGTAATCCCACTTTCATAGCCAGGGTAATGAGGGCAGCGACAGACCATGTCATAATATGCCAAGCCTCCCGTTTCTTCCCTGGCAATCATCGCAACACCTTCTGTATCAAGGTTTGCATAGGGTTCCGGTTGCTCCGACAACCAATGCAACAGCGGACCATCACAGAGCCCGGTTACAGGTAATCCAGCCATATCCTGGGCATAACAAACACCTTTTTCAGTGCCTCTGCCAAAGTCACCATCACTGATAAGCATCGCACCCACTTTATTCAGGGCTTTCTGTACATTAATAACCAACTCTCCCCGATCTCCTCGTTGTACTGTATGCACTGTCATCATCATCTCCTTTTATGCGATCAGGGAGTCGATCAACTCAACCGTTTGCTCTCGCTTCTCAGTATCAGTGATCTGGTCGAGGCCAAACAGATAATTAAGAGCTGTTCTGGCGCTACTTTGAAGATCATTTACTGTAGTTGTGTGGTGGAATCGCCTGACATCCTCAAAGTAACGATTCAGTTGTGTATCGTTCGCCAGTTGACGAGAAAACAGATTAGCTCCGCCCAGATGCTCAACCAATCCCTCCACTAACGCTTCACTGTTCGTGTCGGACGTGAAAAAGCCGATGATGGCTCCCACCAAACCAACAACTAATGCCGCAACAAATATCACGGCAGCCACTGGTGGAACCTCTATTGTGCCTGCGGACATCCACAGCATAAATCCGGCAAGGCTCAAAATACCGCTAGCCAGGCCAAAACCGGCAACGGTCATACCCGCATAGTCTCGGGTGCGATACTCTTCAGCCATTAAAGCACTACTGGAGGCAATGGCTGCCAGAGACCCTATAATACCCAAAACCCGCGCAACCGAAGCCGCCCCTGCTGAGCCACTAGCGATGACACTCTCCTGTACATACTTAAACCGTTGCAGTGCCTGAATAAGCGAATTAGCAAATCCAGAAAATTGAGCAACAGTATCCCCCCAGAGACGAATTCGGGTGATCATGCTATCGGTTGTCGTGGTCACAGCGGTAACAAACGCATTCAAAAATAATATGCCGGTAATCATCGACATAAATATTCCCCAGCCAGGACTCGACATCACCTCAGAACTCACAACTCTCTGACTCCAGCCTCTGACTCCAAGCACCTCACCGGGATCAGTTGAGCTCAAACGTCGAATAAACTCACTTTTATTACCATCGGTTAATCCAATTAATTTTGCCATTACTCTTACGGCAAGATCTCTCAAAATCAGACCTCTGGGCGAATTTTGTGACGCTATCTGGATCATTCTGGGCATCGACGCTTCCATCACTGCCATTAACAAAGAAGGAGGCCCTGGCAAGTTACCGGCAATAGTCGGAACCACACTGAGCTTTGCCGCAACTGTTGCTAAGCATGAGGGAGTAGCAAAACTTCGCCACTCATCGCTGTCAATCATCTCTAGTGCAGGCTGTAAGCTTTCAGTAATCAGTGTTTCTGCATGATTACTGGTGAGCGCCACCCGATAGCAAGCGCCCAATTTGCTGTAGACACCATGCATAAAGCTACTGGTTATCATGTCGTTACTGTTGCAAGCGTCTGCAAGCAGCTCATTGAGACGACTATCACCTTCAAGCATCTCATATAAACCGTCGCTATCACTGCGAATCGAGCGTTGTAATAACCTGGCTCTTTGGGTCGGCTCGCGCCCCAGGGTACTTTCAGCATGAGTCTTCAGTGTATTCAGTTTAGTTTGCAGCGTATCTATCTTGCCCTGCTCCGATGAGGAGTATGAGGATTCCGGATGGATTTCGGCGATATTGATAAACTCAATCAGTAATTCAAGCGTTCCCAACTCCTGCTTATAAGGTTGTAATATGCGCCCCAGCGCTTGTTGATTAGTCGCAATCCGTTCGGCTTTAGCCATCGCATTATCAATTTCAGCCGACAATGAGGTGCTAAGTTGTTGCATACCGGTTGATACTAAAGCGGTTCGGTTTAGCGCTATCTCTTGCTCCAACGCTTCACTTCTTGGCAAAATAAGGCGGTAATTCCTGCCAGAAGGTAAACGCCAGCGATGATAGCGAGGGATGCCCTCATCCGAATCACCATCTTTAATCTCCCTTAACGCTGCAGTCTGCTCCTCTTGAGAGGTAGCCTCGCCACCGACATAACGGCGATATAGAAACTCTCTTACATGCCCATTAGGGCCTGCATGCCAGTCAAGAATTCGATTAAATACAGTGCTTCGCTCCAGATGCAGTACCTGCGCAAGTTCGCCAATAGAAGTTGCGCCATTCGCTTGACGGTATGCATCCAGCTCAATACGCAGCAGAGGGTAATCAAAGTTCGAGATCCGATAAAGAAATACCCCTGCAATCCGGGTACGCTCATTTCGCTCCGCATTCTGCACATCATCAATTTGTTGATTGTAAATTTCAGAATAATTTACCGCATCACTAATACAGGCAAACTCCTGGCTGACATCCGCTCCAGGAGTGCTCGCTTCACAGACATCATTGCACATAGTTTCTCTCCTTAATGATCGTTAAGGTCATAGCTCTTTATAACGCGGGCTCCATATAAATCTCCTTCGGGGGCTTGCCTAATCAGGCTCTTCGTCTGCATCCGTTGACGGATCTGGCAAAGCATTAAAGCGCCCGTCAGCTGGCGGCATTGGCACAGTATCCGGATCAGGCCAGGCAGCATTCTGCTGTAAGTTTTGTTGTAGCTGTTCAGAATTAAGACCAGGACTACTCTGAAGCATTCGCATGGTAGAAATCAGGCTGCTAAAGCCTTGCTGATTCTGACTGCTGTTATTAATCAGACTCACAGAACTAACACGCCCCAGCCCACCCGCGATCGGGTTCTGTAAGCTAAACGTTTCACCCGCCGGCGCATTCTGTTGCTGTGAAACTCGCCGCAAGAGCGATTCAATCCGCTGACCTCCGTTACTCATATCAGACTCCTATGGCGCCTATACGCCGACTGTGATCGCTTTCCCTTCGTCAATGAAACTTCCAGGAGGAGGCGTTGTTGACGATACAATGGCGCTATCTTTTGCATTTCCAGGGGAAACCTTAAACTCGATACCGATTTTTTCCAGCAATGCTTTTGCCTCCCCCAGAGAGATGCCTGACAGCAGAGGAACTACCTGCATGTTATCAACCTCTAACGGAGCAGGAACCGGCCGAAAGGTCAGCTTTAATCGGCTTGCGCCTTCAATTTTAAAGTCATATTGATTCTGATAATTAGCATCCACTGAGGTTCCTCTAATCTCAGTTTTCACTTTACGATCACTCCCCATCGATTGGTTGACGGTCAATGCCATATTGATCTCTGCTTCCGCCTCAGGGATTACATACCAGGTAGGCCGATAACCTATACGGCGCATCTCTTTCAAAATTTCATCATCAAGACTGTAGATCTGCTTCAGGTTTTCAATGGTTTTGGCATCAATAGCATATTGGGCCTGAGCAACACCGATCCCCATTTCCGCAATCATGTCCCCCAAAGGGGCCGCCAGTATTTTTGTGAAAGGATTATCTGCCATAACCGTCTCCTTGGTACTTAGTTAGCAACACCGATAATCAGAATAATCTGAGTATCAGGTTGCAATGGGGTGTTTGCCTTAGGGTGCTGGCTGATAATCTGGCCTGTTGAAAACGGATCCTTACTGGAAAGCTGCTGCTCATACCAAAACAGCTGCTCTTCCAGCCCTTCAAGCTTTCGCTCAGCCAGCTGGCGGGTGTAACCGGTGACAGCTGGCATTTTTCGATCGACTGCCGTCGGTTCAGTTGATTCACTGTTATCAGAAAGGTCAATATCGAACTGCACATTACCAAAGCAGTTTGACGGTATACGCGCCAGATCATCGGCGGTTTCAAAAAGCATCAAATCAGTTTTATTAGCCGCAGCCACAACCTTTAAATCAACACTTGCTTTACTGATACGATATCCCCCCTTCTTTGCCAGCTTAATACTTGCTTTAGAAATAGCATCTGAGGTTGAAAAAATAAGATCTTCGCTCTTTACTGTTTTCGATCGAATCGGAGCCACTGCGCCACCTTCAATGACCACCCCCTCAAGTTCAGCTATACGGCTATCTTTCAGGGTAAGTTGAGCTCGAAGGTCCGCCATTAAACCTTTTTGCTGATTCAACATTTCAAACGTAGGTCTCTTGCTCAGATCTGTCTCTAACTGTTTGCGCTGCTGTTCCTTCAATGCCAGCTCACGAGTTAACGCACCTAACTGGCCACTTCCCCTTTCTAAAAGAGTGATACGTTTATCTTTCTCTGCCAGCTGTCCTTTTAGGCTTGTTACCTGTAACTTTTCCGCATTAAATAGTTGCAGTGTCGGCCGCGCATTAAGCTCATTCTCTAACGATTTACGGGCCAGTTCTTTACTATTCAACTGCTCGGTAAGGCTCTTAGCCTGGTTACTAAGCTGCAGATTTTTCGTTTCTAACAGCTTCAGTTTATTAGTATCAGCCGCCGTCAAAGCAACAGTACCGGATCGAAGGACAGGAATACTATGCAGAGTTGTTGCTGCTACCGTCAGGACAGGATTAGAACTCAATTTCACCGTGCCAAAATCAATAGTGCGCTGGCTATATGATTTAGGTGTATTGCTGGCATTAACCCATTTATTACTCAACTTCACTTTAAGTAGCACTCTGGGCAGAAAACCACTAAATCGCTTATTGCATAACATGCTCAGCGAACCTCTGGTATTACTGCGACCCGATGCCACTAATGTTGCAGCACCGCCAAGGGTATAGAAGAATAACTGCGCTTCGGTATTCGCCAACGCTTTATTATTACTATCTTTTAATACTGCTTTGATATTGGTAGCCATAGATCATCATCCTTGTTCAAAGCGATATAGAAGCGTTTGAGTCTGCCCAAAAAGGTCGGCTATCAAAGCAATTATCCGGCCTTTAGGCTCCTGAGCTGAAATGATCAGACCTGACTGAGCGGCCCCTTCTTCATTCAATACCAGTGTCGCCCGTTCAAGCTTAGTAGCGGGTTTTAATGCCGTTTTATTGAGTTGTTCAGAAAGTTCTCTATCAATATTCAGTTCGACTGTCGCTCCTCTCAAAGACTGGCCCGGGGCTGCTACAACAGCGACGTTAACGACCCCTTTTCGAGCGGACTTCTGCTCTACACTCAGGTTTAACTGCAGTGGAGTCAGACTTGAATCTAATGGTGCAGCCACCATAATTCCTTTAATAACACTGGTCGCAGATGAACTGTTTGATTGCGCTGTTGATTTCACCGGTAAAAACTGAAGTTTAGGTTTCCTGAATATCGGTAAGCGCCTACCGGAATCAGATGAGGCTGGAGAATCCGCCGCTGTCATCTGTAACTTTAATTCAAACTCCATGCGCGGAATATGATAAACCATGCTTTGCTGACCCATAGCATTCAACACCGGATACTGATTTAACCGACTCTGTGCCTTACTCAGCCCTTCAGCCAGATTAATCAGAAAGTCATCCAGATCTTGCCCTTTCGCTACGTCATCCATTCAAATGTCTCCAGATTTTGGTCAACTGAAATACTTCTTCTTTTCCTGTTCAGCGGCTTTTCGCCTTTCTGTCATTCGGGCTGCCTGTCGTTCTTCTAGCATTATCGCGAGTCTTTTTTCTCGTAATACCTCAGTCCGACGCTGAATATCTACCGCCATATCACCCTTCGACCGAGCTTCAGCTTTAACTGATAACAGCGAATCCCGCTGACTCACCCATCGTTGTTCGGCCTGTCGCTGAGCCAGGCGTGCAGCTTCTAAACGTAGCCGTTTACTCAGATCATGTTGATTGCTTTTCTTCAACGCCTGGCGTCGATTTAATGCTCTTTTAAGTAACAACTGCTGGCGCTGTTCATTAATAATCAGCTGCCGCTTAATCTCATTTAACCTGACCTGAGCCTGATGGCGTAAGGCTCTTCGTTTCTCCAACTCAAGTAAATTTATTCTTTGTTGCATCTGCAAGGCCTGGCACTTTTTATGACGTAGTTTTTCATGTCGGGCCAGCTCTGCCTCTTTCATGCCCCGCTCCAGTTGCAAGCGTGAAAGTCTTCGTTGGGTGGCCTGCTGTCTGGCACCGGAACGGAACTCTTCCTCTCTTCTAACCTTCTGCTTATCCGCCAACCGTGATGCCGCTGTATGCTGAGGCATCGGAAAGCGTTGATCATTCCAGTCATCTGATACCGTACTTCCAGTTAGTTCATCTAGCTGCTGCTCCAGCTGCTTTTGACGATTCACTAACTGTTTTAACTCATCAGGCACCTCATCCATATCCAACAGATCGCTTAACAAGCGAGCGTCAGGAGTCGTTTCGGAAACTGAAACATCTTCCATCACAGATTTAATTTCTGAAGCAGCCTCAAAACCAGACTCCAGCGAAGTCCAGTCCAGATATTCAGTCGACATCAGCTACCTTCTTAACCATCATCTGCAACAGGTTTATTCCTCTCCACGATGGCCCTTATTCTTTCTTCCAGTACTGCTGGTGCAGGCGTAGGTAAAATTTTTGTCCGCATCAGGCTCGAGCCTTCCGCACTGTAATTAAATTTATTCGCATAGCGGGCACTGACCGACGTAGTCCTTGCCCGTGCCATCCCCATACCTAAAAAACCACCCGCCATAGCACTGATCGTTTTAGTCGATGACTTACGCTCAAATTCTGAACTCTGGGTAAAACTAATCGAAACCTTTATCTCAACCAGAGATTCCGTAAACTGATAAAAGGTGGGCGTAAACCCAAGCTCAATCAACGACATCTCTTCGCCATCAAACTTAACCAGAGACTTTTTGGTTACCGTTGTTATCTCCCCGGTTATCGGATCAACTTCCGGCACCTCATACTCGCCTCCCATCATCTGGGCGAGCCGAAGGCTAGTCTCATCCATCGCATACTGAGCTTCAGCAATCGCAAGCCCCATACTGGTGATCATCTCCCCAAAAGGAACATCACTCAGTTCACGTCCAATACTTGGTCTGGCCATCGTTATTCTCCTTTAAACTGAACGTTTAACCGTCTGCTTCATCCTCAGTATCAAAAAGATCTCGAACTCTTTCTTCAAAAATAGCAGGAGGTGGAATCGGTACTAAATTACACCGCAACAAGCTCGCACCTTCGGCGCTATAGCTGTATTTACTGGAATACGTCGCATCGACTGTTGTTGTACGAAGCTTTGAACTGCCACCAAAAAAACCACCGAACGCAGGCTTACTCCGGGTTGTTCCTGTGGTCTTTTTATTGCGTGTATAGGAGCGTTCCCGGGTAATCTTTATAGCGATTTTCACTTCGATAATATTATTTGTGAACTGGTAAAAGGTAGGTGAGAACCCCAACTCCAGCATACTGACTTTCTGTGCTTTGCCATCTTCATCTTTACCAAAATAAACCCTGGAATCTTCTGTTCCAGTCACAGTTCCGGCTTCATCAAGAATCGGTACCCGCCCTCCCATCATCTGAGCAACACGGATACTGGCTTCATCCAATTCGTATTGAGCATCCGCTATTGCAAATGCCATCTCCCTGATCATTTCTCCCATAGGGACATTTAAAAGTTCCTGACCGATCGACATAATTATCTCCTTGCTAAACAGTAGCTGTTAGATCATCTTTACTCGGTATCTGTAGGCGAATCTGCCTGTTGCCTACTGGCAATCCAGTTCTGGAATGCGTTGGGCGGTGGTATGGACGAAATCCGAGCAGTAATTGAACTACTGGCTTCGGAAGAAAAACTATACTTATTACTGAACTCGGCACTCACCGTGGCAGCAAACATCACAAAGTAGTACGCCCCTCCAACGGTTGCAGATGCTCCCACTTTTGTTTCTGTAGACGTAGAGGTCGACAGCGATACTCTGATATCGATGGTTGCCTCATTAAAGTGATAAAACACAGGCGCAAAACCCAGTGATATGAGCGATGCTTTCTCTCCATTACCTATGTCAACACCGTATTCATCAGCATCTCCCAGCTGCATCGCCATCTGAATAGAGTTGTTATCTAACTCCCTTTGAGCTGACGCTATTGCGCTGCCCAACTGACTCAAAAGCCCCGGCAATGGAGATTTCTCAAGCGTAGCCATCACTTTGCTGTGCGACATAAGTCTCCCCTTAATCAGCCTGGATCTACAACAGGTTCTGGATCTACAGGATCAACTGGTGCGGGATCAACCGGTTCCACTGGTACAGGGTCGGCCGGATCTACTGGAGCCGGAGCAGGGCCATCAGGTGCAGAAATAGTTCCTCCGCCAGAGGCGGCATGGTTACGAATAGCATCTAGAAAAGCTTGCGGTGGTGGAATCGAACGCATCGTCGTTTTGATACGGGAAACAGCTTCCATATCGAACTCATATTTATGATGAAGGTCGAACGAGATACTGCCAGCAAATGCAACGGGCAGCCCCGCTGATTCCGTTGAACCAAGGCCGGCCTCAACACCAAAATCGATACCTGATTCAACCCTTACTGAGATGGTCACCTTAAACTCCATCTCGGTTTCTTTAAAATGATAAAATTGCGGAATAAATCCAAGCTCAAGTAAGCTGCGCTCCCGGGAGGTTCCATCGACATCATTAAAACTCACCCGGGTTTCACTCAGCATTGTCGCTGCCCGCACAGAAGTTGAGTCCAGTTCATACTGTGCGGCGGCTATCGCCTTAGCGGTATTTTCAATTAACTTAGGGATAGGCACATCCGTCAGCGCCTGACCCGGGGTCATCCCGGCTACCTGATTATCAAAATTCATCTCCCTGCCCTCTCTGAATTAACCTGAGACAATTAATTGTTGTGATAACTGAAACGAACCCAGCTGCTTCTGCTCTCTCAACAACTGCTGTTTTGTTGCTTTGGAATATTTCAGAATTCGTGTAAATACTTTATTAAAGCGCGTATTGTCCTGAAGCGAACTTCGCTGCAGGTATTCGTCAACGGCTATTTTTGCTTGTTGATGCAGGTCCAGTTTTACCAGTAAACAGATTCGACGAAACTGTAATCCATCAAGATCATTAATCGCTGCAGGCGACGCGGTTCCCTGATGATCTTTATACTCTTCAATTGCACGCTCACAGTATTCCAACGCAGCTTCGTCTTCACCTGCCTGCTCAAGGCACTCAAACACTAATTCAGAAATGTACCGCTGTAACACCAATGGAAATTGTTGCACCATGCCAGCCTGTAATAATTTTTGAAGGACAAGCAATGCTCTATCATATTTTTGTTGACGAAGATCCCGCCCTACATTCTTTAGAACAGCTTCCAGCTTTACTTTCGGCAGCTCCGGATTACTTTTGTGTCGTTGCATTAGCCACCCTCATCATCTGTTCTCATCAACTTACAATTATTGCCCGCTAGTCCCGATTCATATTGAATCCACAACCCCTGGTGTAAATTAGCCCCCGCTTTCACCGACCAACCAGTACCAGGTACTTCGGTAAACTTAAGTGAACGACCCATGACCGCTAAGCAGAGCTTTTCTAATCGCACCCGCACCTCATCTCCCCTGCCATCAAAGGAAAGATCAAACCTGATCCCACCCACCCAGTCAGCTGTCACAACACAGTCCTGTGACACCAGTTCATTCATCACTGAGCTGTAATCACTGATCGAGACTGACCTCTTCAATACAATAGGTATGCACTCAAACAATTGAGGGTGAACACGTTCCGGAATCGCTAGATCATGAAGTAATATCTCAGAAGTTATCTTTCTCTTTTCAGGGTTTTGAGAAACCGATCTAAGTAACAAATCAAAGCGATAATAGTCCTGGTTCTGAATCACCAGAGGCAGGTGTAGCTCATTCGCTTTTTGCCATAGGGCTTGTGCTCGCTTGATTGGCAGATCCGTTAACTGCCAACATTGCTGCTGATCTGACCGAAGACCGGTTTGTTGTAAACCAAACTCCCGATAATAAGACACTAAGCTTTGATCCCCGCCAGGTGCGTAAGCAACAACCGTATATTTCGCTTTTTCACTGCATGATTTGATCAGCTCTATGCCTGTTTTCTTGAACCGCTGAATCAACTCTTCTGCAACTATTTCAGACAGATTCCCCAGGATAATAGCGGGGGTTTTAACAAGACAACGAAGTAACTCTTCGCTGTTCTGGCCAGTAAACAGTGCCAAATCAGTGATAAATGAGGTGATATGGGTAAAATCTGATATGTAGACTGCTATCTCAAAGCGCTCTGAAGCTGCTGTAAACTCATCACTCTGAGGCAATAAGTCGCAGGGGAGTTTTGCTCCTGCAAGCACGCTGACCATCTCCTCAGCTGCATGAATATCAAGTTCTGTCTGTAAAATAGATGGTGCCGTTAGAATCCGTCGAATACAGTCTTGCCGACTCAAACCCAGACGTTGATGAAAGCGCCCGACTGACAGCACGTCAGCATTGCCAACACCCAGAACTCTTACCTGATAATTTCCCTGATGCACAATAAATTCACCCTGAATAAAAATACCTTATGCAATTCAATCAACGTCAGCAGCGCTCAAAGAGGAAGACAGTTTCCAGAGTACTTTCCTAAAGCCCCTGAACATTATCTATAATTTTTAAACTACCGTTTGATGAGTAAAAATAAGTTTAGAAAAGATATGCAAATATTCAAACAAAAGTTTAAAAATAAGAATTATTCTTAGAAAGAGGGAAAAACAAACAAAAAAAAACCGCTCAGTGAGCGGTTTTTATAATTAAAGAGAATAATTGATCAACTAAGCATTTTTGCTTCCATCAGACGGGCATGATCTGCAGCAACCCGACAGCCATATACGCCCACTTCACCTTTCCAGCGCATCCAGGTAACGAAGTTTCCGACAGCTTCCAGCAACTTACTAAAAGTAGATTTTGACTCTTCGGTTTGCGAC
>JAIBDA010000024.1 GCA_024679635.1 Amphritea sp.
ACAGCACCTTTATCAGCCGATGTTGCCAGTAATGCATAGGCTTTCAGTGCGGCAGACACTTTGCGAGGACGAGCTTCTACTGGTTTCCAGCCAAGCGCATCTTGCTCCGTACGGCGTTTAGCCAGCTCTTCGTCAGACAGTAGTACGTCAATAGTACGGTTAGGGATATCAATACGGATTCGATCCCCGTTACGTACCAAACCGATAGCGCCCCCAGCGCCCGCTTCGGGGGATACATGGCCAATTGATAAACCAGATGTGCCGCCGGAGAAGCGACCATCGGTTAGCAGCGCGCACTCTTTACCCAAACCCTTGGACTTGATGTAAGAGGTTGGATATAGCATCTCTTGCATGCCAGGCCCGCCTTTTGGTCCTTCGTAGCGCACGATAACCACATCGCCAGACTTTACCTGGTCGTCAAGAATGTTGGCAACCGCCTCATCCTGAGATTCAGTAATATGTGCAGGACCTTCAAATACAAGAATAGAGTCGTCTACACCGGCGGTTTTTACAACACAACCATCCAGCGCGATGTTGCCGCGCAGTACAGCCAGGCCGCCTTCAAGGGAGAATGCATTTTCCAATGAGCGGATGCAGCCGTTGGCACGGTCGCCATCGAGAGTTGGCCATCGTGTTGCCTGACTGAATGCTACCTGGGTTGGAATGCCAGCAGGACCTGCCTTGAAAAATTCCATTACCTCGGGAGTGGGGTTGCGCATAATATCCCACTTATCCAATGCGTCTTTCATCGTTGGAGCATGAACAGTCGGTGCATCGGTATGTAGATTGCCGGCGCGATCCAGTTCACCCAAAATCGCCATAATTCCACCGGCGCGGTGTACATCTTCGACATGGTACTGAGGTGTATTAGGTGCGACTTTACAGAGCTGTGGTACCACTTTGGAGAGCCGGTCAATATCCTCCATAGTAAAGTCGATTTCGGCTTCCTGGGCGATTGCCAGCAAGTGCAGAATGGTATTAGTCGAGCCTCCCATTGCAATATCCAGCGTCATCGCGTTCTCAAAGGCTTTAAAGCCCATTGAGCGAGGCAGAAGAGAATCATCATCCTGTTCGTAATAGCGCTTAGTTATTTCAACGATGCTGCGACCGGCTTGCAGAAACAGTTCTTTACGGTCTGCGTGGGTTGCCAGCATCGTACCGTTACCCGGTAAGGCCAGTCCCAGCGCTTCCGCCAGACAGTTCATTGAGTTAGCGGTGAACATGCCTGAGCAAGAGCCGCAGGTAGGACAAGCCGAGCGCTCAACTGCATCAACCATCTCGTCAGAGGCGGTGGGATCAACCGCCATTACCATGGCGTCAACCAGGTCCAGCTTATGCTCAGATAGCTTTGTTTTACCGGCTTCCATTGGGCCACCGGACACGAAGATCACTGGGATGTTGAGGCGCATAGCGGCCATCAGCATTCCCGGGGTGATTTTGTCACAGTTAGAGATACAGACGAGTGCATCGGCACAGTGAGCGTTGACCATATACTCAACAGAGTCTGCAATGAGGTCGCGGGAAGGCAGAGAGTAGAGCATTCCGTCGTGACCCATGGCGATACCGTCGTCGATCGCAATGGTATTAAACTCTTTTGCCACGCCGCCAGCTTGTTCTATTTCACGGGCGACCAGTTGGCCCATATCTTTCAGGTGTACGTGCCCTGGAACGAACTGGGTAAATGAGTTGGCGATAGCGATTATCGGCTTCTGGAAATCGTCATCTTTCATTCCAGTGGCGCGCCATAGTGCACGGGCACCGGCCATATTACGACCTGCGGTGGAGGTCTTGGAGCGATATTGTGGCATGCACAGATCCTCAGCGGCTTCTTGTAGTGGTTTTATATAAGACCGCAGATTATAGCAAAACTCTCAACCGGAATGCTTACTATTCCGCTGAATAACAGCAGTGATATATGAAATCTCTTCAGGGGGACGCTTTAGTTATCTTATTGTCGGGCTATTGTTTGGCTAATATAAATCGTATTCTTACGCAGTTAATATTTATGGAGGCAGAAATGACAGTCGATAAAAAACAGATACGGGCTGATCGTTGGTTAAAAATGATGGCACGTACCGGAGTGCCGGTGGGCATTGTCAGTATTCTCTGTCTGTGGCTGGGGCACCTTCTTTCTACGCCGGCCTTCGGTAGTGTTTTTCTGGTTACGATGCCGATCGCACTGATTTTGGGATTTTCCTACAATATTCGTTATGTGATGTTAGCGGTCAGAGCGCAGCGAGCATCTAAAGATAATCCGTCTGATAATGAATGATATAAAACAGTTAACCGATCAGTTTCCGGTACTCAGGCAGCTAGATGATGCGGGTCTGTCAATACTCAACCGTGCCAGCAAAGTAGAGCTGCCTGCGAATCAGATGGTGTTCTACCAGGGTGACCCTTGTACCCATTACATCATCGTTGTCTCCGGTGTTGTGAAAGTGCTGGGACGTAATGCAAATGGTCGGGAGTTGCTGTTATACCGTATCGAAAATCAGGGTTCCTGCGTGCTGACGACATCCTGTTTACTGGGTGCAGAAGCTTATCCCGCCGAAGGCATAACTGAAACTGATGTAACGGCATTTATGATTCCGCTGGTTGAGTTTCAACAGGCGCTGGCTGAATCTGAAGGTTTGCGCCGATTTATTTTTGATTCATATGGTGAGCGGTTAGCAAAGCTGATCGGGCTGGTACAAGAGATCGCTTTTGAGCGAATCGAGAAACGACTGGCCCGTTACCTTATTAAAAATGCAGGTTCGGGATTTATTCTGTTACGTTCCCATCAGGAAATTGCCGATGAGTTAGGCACTGCCCGAGAAGTAGTAAGTCGACAATTAAAGGTTTTTGAACAGAAAGAATGGGTTGCCCTGAGTCGTAATCAGGTGATGTTTGTAAATAAAGACGCGATACGTGCTGCGGGCAGAAGTGAATGAATTGTCTTCTGTGTGACTTTGTCACAGACAGGGTAATCAACCCTCTTCATAATTAGTCTCAAAGGTTAATCATATTTGAGGACGGGAAGATGGGAAAAAATATTGGGTCTGTGGATAAAGTTATTCGCGTACTGGTTGGTCTGATGCTGATCGCTTTGGTCTTTGTTGGGCCTCAGACTGTTTGGGGCTGGATCGGTGTGCCGGTGATAGCTATCGCTTTGTTCGGCTGGTGTCCGTTGTATAAGGTATTGGGTGTGAGTACCTGTAAGAAGTGCGCCGCTGAGTAGTGGATTATAAAAATGTAAAAAGCCGGCCCCTGTGGCCGGTTTTTTTGTGTCTATAGAAAGCCGTCATTAGTGTAAAGATAGGTAAAGTCCCGGCCGGTAGAAGGCAGTTCAGGATCGGTTCAGTCCAGAAGCACGAGAATAGGCTGCATACTCCAAAGAATAGAGAAGGGAGAGTAGTCATGAAAAAGATAATTGCAGCTAGTTTGATCTCACTGGGACTTTTTTCCGGTATGGCTGAAGCGGATTCCCGCTATAAGAAAGGTAACCATCACCGTGATTTTGCTAAGGTGACTCATGTTCAGCCTATCGTTGTCCAGTCTGAGCGTCGTACCCCCCGCCGTGAGTGCTGGGATGAGGAAGTGCGTTATGAAACGCCTCGTCACCAGCGTAAATCTTATACAGGGCCTATACTTGGCGGTATTATCGGTGGAGCCATCGGTAATGAGCTGGGTGCTGGGCAGGATAATAAAAAGGTTGGAGCGGTTGTCGGTGCCGTACTTGGTGCTTCAATTGGTAACGATATCAGCCATAACCGTACCCATCGTGAGAACAGAGTACAGTATCGGACAGAAACACGCTGTAATGTAGAACACGATGTCGAGTATTATGAACGAGTAACGGGCTACAACGTGACCTATCGTTATAACGGTCGTACTTATCACACCCGGATGGATAATCATCCAGGCAAACGAGTTAAAGTACGGGTGAATGTTGTGCCGGTCTCCTGATTAGTAGTAATTAAAAAGCCGTAGTTATAAGCGGCTGTTATAAAGGTGATAACAATGCTCAAAGCTTTTTCTCATATGCTCCCAGCCCTGTTGATACTATCTGTAGCCGGTACGGTTGCTGCGGCAAGGTTGCCGGTTGAGAGAATGCCTGAGTTCAGAATTGAGTCCATGGTGCTTGCTGCCAAAACAGTATCGCTGCAACAGGCCGCGACAAGCGTTAAGCAGAGCCATGGTGGAAAGGTTGTTAAAGCGGAAACGCGGAATCGTGGTGGTCGACAGATACATCATATTCGGCTGATCAATAATGGCCGGGTAAAAACAGTACTGATTGATGCAACCACGGGTCAGGAAGTTTCCCCTTAAAGAGGTGGCGATAGCTACCCAAAGGAATGGAGTAAGGAATGAAACTGCTGGTTATTGAAGATGATATGGATCTGCGCCGTCAGCTGGTGACGGCGTTGACCGATAGCGGTTATACCGTAGAGGAAGCTGAAGATGGCGAGGAAGGGCTCTACCTTGGTAATGAGTTTCCTTACGATCTGGCGATAGTTGATATTGGTTTGCCCAAGCTTTCGGGTGTCGAGGTTATCCGCCGCTGGCGGGAAAATGATATTAACTTCCCCATTATTATCCTCACAGCCCGGGGAGATTGGCAGGATAAAGTAGAAGGTCTGGAAGCTGGTGCTGATGATTATCTGGTTAAACCGTTTCATATAGAGGAGCTGATGGCGCGTTTGAACGCATTGCTGCGACGGGCGGCCGGACATGCCAAACCGATGCTGGAGTTTGGTTCGATAAAGCTGGATAGCAGCGGTCGTAATGTCTTTCTTAATGAGGCGTCGGTAAAACTGACCAGTTATGAGTACCGGACTCTGGAATACCTGATGCTGAATGCTGGCAAGGTGGTCTCTAAGAGCGAACTGACTGAGCATCTTTATCATCAGGACTTTGATCGCGATAGTAATGTATTGGAAGTCTTTATTCGTCGTTTGCGTCAGAAACTCGATCCGGATCAAACACTGCAGCCGATAGCGACGGTCAGGGGCCTGGGGTATCGTTTTGATCTGGCAGCAGGAACTGCAAATAACGCATGATGCCCCGCGCCCTTAGAGCCCGTCTTCTTCTCACCTCATTGCTTCTGCTGCCGGTTTTCTTTGGCCTGACAGGCTTTGCCCTGCAGCAGGCATTTCACCATAGTTTGGAGGCGGCAGAAGAGGAACGGCTTAAACTGCAGGTCTATCTGATTCTGGGTGCTGCAGAATTGAAAGGTGATCGGATAATGATCCCTGATGACATACAGGAGCCCCGTTTCGCTCAGGTTGAATCCGGTCTGTATGGTTTTCTGCATGAGGGTGATGAGATGCTGGTTTGGTATTCAGAATCAGCCAAACTGATCAGTGATGCTCTGCTGGAGCAGTTGGCGTTTGATGGTCTGAGTACCGGTGATTCCCGGTTTGATCAATTGCCAGAACAGGGGCTTTTCGTTTACCAGTTCGCCCTGCTGTGGGAAATTGCCGGGAAAGAGCATAATTATGTATTCACTGTGCTGGAGTCTGACAGCTCGGTGAAAACGGAACAAAAAGCTTTTAATACCCGCCTCTGGGGCTGGTTGGGTGGGGCAATCTTTTTCTTTTTATTGATTGAAACCGCGTTGATTCGCTGGGGACTTAAGCCGTTGACGCGGTTAGCTGAGGACTTGAAGCGAATTGAGATGGGTCAAAGTGATAAGTTGACCGGGGAGTACCCCACGGAAGTGCAGGCGGTTACTGATAATCTTAATCTATTGATACATAACGAACGCCAGCAGCGTGAACGCTATCGAAATACCTTGGGTGATCTGGCTCACAGCTTGAAAACACCCTTGGCAGTGATCCGGGGTGCCGGGCAAGAGAAACTTGATTTTAACGGGTACCAAACACTGGTAACTGAGCAGGCTGGACGGATGGATCAGATCGTTCAGTACCAGTTATCCCGCGCCGTAAAGAGTCAGGGGCGGACTCTGGCTAAAAAGACAGCGGTTGCTCCACTGATTCAACGGATGGTCACTGCGCTGAGTAAAGTTTATCGGGATAAAGATGTTGAGGTGGCGCTTGACCTGCAAGGAGAGTATCAGCTTGCAGCCGATGAGAGAGATCTGATGGAGCTACTGGGTAATGTGCTCGAAAATGCTTTTAAATACGGCCGCAGTCAGGTTGCTGTCAGCTTTAGTAATGGCTCTGGCATGCTACAGATCGATATAGCTGATGATGGAGAGGGAGTCTCCCCAGAACTACGACAGACCATTCTGAAGCGGGGTGAGCGAGCTGATACTTCCGCGCCAGGACAAGGTATCGGTCTCTCTGTTGCGGTGGATATTCTCAGTAGTTATGACGGCGAATTGGAGATTAGAGAGTCAGCATTTGGCGGCGCGCTATTTTCAATCAGATTTCCCTTGAACTGATTAATAAAAAGCCCTCAATAAGAGGGCTTTTTAGTAGAGTTCTATCTTTAAATCGATTTAGAAAACGCTTTAGAATTTCGCTGGAAGTTATACAACGCTTGCTTACCATTGGGCAGATTACTGACCTCTGTCTCGACGAAGCCCCGTTCGATAAACCAGTGAGCAGTGCGGGTTGTAAGCACAAATAACCGGTTCAGCTGCTGATGACGGGCTGATTCTTCAATCGCCATAAGTAGTTTGTCTCCCCGGTCCCCGCCTCGATATTCCGACGCAATAGCAACGCAAGCCAGTTCTGCGGCCTGCTCATCGCTGAATGGATATAGAGCGGCACAGCCGACAATGGCGCCATCAAGGTCGATAACCGTAAAGCAGTTAATTTCAGCTTCCAGCAGCTCCCGAGAACGGCGTACCAGAATACCCGCTTGCTCCATCGGTTGAATCAGTTCAAGAACGCCACCGACATCTTCAATAGTCGCCGGACGAATTTGCTCGTAAGACTGCTCGATCACCATGGTGCCGATACCATTACGGCTAAATAGTTCAGAAACCAAAGCGCCGTCTTCACGGTAACTGATCAGGTGACTGCGGGGCACGCCGTTACGTGAAGCCTCTACCGCTGCCTTCAGGTGGCGTGAAAGCTCAGAAGGAGGCTGGTCAGGATCGTCATGCTTGGCCATATACTGGTTGACCAGACGTTCTGCCGTATCCGCCAGAATTTCAGAGCGTAACGCGTCATTGCTGTCACGAACGCCGCCATCCTCGCCAAACATAATAAGCTTATCTGCACCCAGGCTGGTAGCTACCTGAGTGGCCACATCTTCCACGGCGAGATTGAATATCTCCCCGGTGGGGGAAAAGCCTAAGTGGGATAGCAAGACAATATTATTAATGCTTAGCTGTTGGCGTATCGCCTCGCTATCTACCCGACGCACTTCGCCGGTGTGACAAAGGTCAACGCCCTTATAGATTCCCACCGGTCGGGCAGTGACAAAGTTTCCACTGCAGACTCTGATTTTGGCCCCGTGCATCGGTGAATTTGCTAAGCCCATGGATAGCTTAGCTTCAACCTCTGTACGCAGGCTGGCTGCAGCTTCAATGACACACTGTAGTGTAGCGCTATCGGTTACCCGGAGGTGGTGATGAACTTTGTCACTGATTTGTAGTTGCTCAAGCCTGGCTGCAATTTGTGGCCGTGAGCCGTGAATCAATACTAGTTTAACGCCGAGACTATTGAGCAAGGCGATGTCGTGAATGATGTTGCCAAAATTATCATCGGCGAGCGCCTCCCCTCCTAGCATCAGGACGAAAGTTTTCCCCCGATGCGCATTAATATAGGGAGAGCTGTGACGGAACCAGTTTACGTATTGGTTGTTATCATTAATCACGATTAAAAACAGTACCTTGCAATCAGTTGTTCTAATACTGCTACTGTAGGCTTAATCTGGTCAAAAGCCAAATATTCGTCGGGCTGGTGGGCTTGATCGATTGATCCTGGGCCCATAACAATCGTATCCATACCCAGTGATTGCAGGAAGGGAGCCTCGGTGCCAAATGCCACTGCTTCAGCCTGATAACCCGTTAAACGCTCGGCTGTTGTGACCAGCTCGGAGTGCTTATCATTGTTAAATGCAGGTATGCCTGGAAATAGCGGTTCCGTGGATATGGTTACGCCAAACTGCTGCTCAAGCGGGAGTAATCGCTTATGGACACTCTCACGCAGCAGATCGGCAGACATCCCGGGAAGCGGACGCAGGTCATATTCAACTTCACAGGCACCACAGATCCGGTTGGGGTTGTCGCCGCCATGGATACATCCCAGGTTTAGTGTGGGTACTGAAACCTTAAAATCACTGTTCTGGTAGTCGCGCTGCAGCTCTTGGCGGAAACTGATTAGCTCACCGAGTACTGAATGCATCGCATCCAAAGCACTGGCGCCGAGGCTGGGGTCGGATGAGTGGCCGGCACTCCCCTTTACCTTTACCTGTTCCATCATCATCCCTTTATGCATATAGATTGGTCGTAGGCTGGTGGGCTCCCCAATAACCGCATAGCGGGCTTTAGGGTAACCGGCTTCAGCGAGTGCCCGGGCACCATTCATAGAGCTTTCTTCATCTGCGGTGGCAAGTATGATCAGCGGCTGTTTTAGGGTTTTGTCAGTGAATTTACGGGCCGCTTCAATCGCAATAGGAAAGAAACCTTTCATATCACAGGTACCTAAGCCGTAAAAACGGCCATCTTTCTCTGTCAGTTTAAAAGGATCACTGTTCCAAAGTTCGGCGTTGAAGGGGACTGTGTCGGTATGGCCGGACAGAACTAGCCCACCAGGGCCACTGCCGAGTGTTGCTATCAGGTTAGCTTTTTCCGGATGGCCGGGGATCGTCATCACCTCTGTCTGAAAGCCTAGGCCGGATAGCCAGCTTTCCAGCTTCTCGATTACGCCCAGATTACTCTGGTCCCAATGGGCGGCAGTGCAGCTTACGGAGGGAGTCGCGATAAGCTCTGTCAGCATGGTGAGCAGATCAGGTGGTGAGGATTGCATAGAAAGGTCCGGTTTTTATACGTTATCCGGGTATTGTGCAGCTTTCGAAGGAAATAAAAAAGGCGATCATAGGATGATCGCCTTTTTTTGCCGGTATTTTATTTAACTGAAAATAGCTTTCAGTGAGAAGAAAATTATAATCGACAGGAAGGCGCCGGCAGGTAGTGTGACTAACCAGGAGACAAAAATAGTGCCTACAACTTGCAGGTTCAGGGCTGAAAGTCCCCGTGCGAGGCCTACACCCAGAATTGCACCTACCAGGGTATGGGTTGTCGAAATTGGCAGGCCGGTACCCGAAGCAAATACAACCGTAGAGGCTGCCGCCAGGGTTGCAGCAAAACCACGGCTTGGGGTTAGTTCGGTAATGTTGTTACCTACGGTTGCGATAACTTTATGGCCGTACATAACCAGACCAGCAACAATACCGCCGCCGCCAAGTAACAGGATCCAGACCGGCATGGCAGACTTTTGCGCTACTTCACCTGCAGAACCGACTACGCCGACAACTGCGGCCAGCGGGCCGACGGCGTTAGCAACGTCGTTAGATCCATGAGCAAACGCCATTGCGCAGGCGGTAAACATCATCAGAACGCCAAATACTCTTTCAACGCTGGCGAAATGGTAGTCGCTGTTGTCCTCCGTTTTTGCGTGAATCTTGCGCAGCATGAAAATGCCCAGAAGCATGGTGATAAGCGCGATGCCAATTGAGATCAGCGCGCTGTTAGCAAAGCCAGGATTGAGTCCGATATGCTTCAAACCCTTGGTAAAAGTAACCATTGAGATCATGAAGCCAACGAGGAAAATGTACATCGGGACATATTTTTTAGCATTCTTGAATGGATCTTCAGTATCAAGAATCAATTTTTGTACACTTCGGAATAAAAAGAAGGCGATAAAGCCTGCCGTCAGTGGCGAGACGACCCAGCTGGCAACGATCTTTCCTACTTTAGCCCAGTGGACGGCATCGACAGAAATACCGACGGCAGCAAAGCCGACAATCGCTCCGACGATGGAGTGGGTGGTTGATACCGGCCAGCCCATAGCGGTTGCTGCCAATAACCAGATGCCCGCAGCAAGCAGGGCCGAGAGCATGCCGTATACCAGCAGCTCAGGAGAGCCTGACAGTATTGCCGGGTCGATAATTCCTTTACGTATGGTTGCGGTTACCGCCCCTCCTGCCAGATAAGCACCGGCAAATTCAAAGATAATAGCGATCACTATCGCTTGTCTTAGGGTTAAAGCTTTGGAACCTACCGAGGTTCCCATAGCATTAGCCACATCGTTAGCGCCCACACCCCAGGCCATAAAGAATCCAAACACACACGCCATGATGACAAGGATATTGCCATATTCCGCAATGATGCTCATGATAACTACCTAATTTTAAGATTCAGAAAAGTTTATTTGAGGTTTATTTCGCTAGCAGCAATTGCAGGCGGCTACCCACTTGTTGTGCTTTGTCAGCGAGATCACCAATCCAACGGATAACCTGATAAAGGAACATCGCATCGATTGGATTCAGATCTTGTTCCACTACAAACAGTGCAGAGCGTACTTCGCGTTCCATTTCGTCAGCGTCGTGCTCTAGGTCATCCAAGTCGTGGATCATCTGCTCGACGACCTCAACTTCATGACCTCGGAAGCCTGCAGTAATCAGCTCATCAAGCTCATTCAGAGCGGTCAGTGCCTGGCCTGATGTTTTCAGGGAGGCGCGGATGTATTCCGAAATGATCGGTTGTATCTGGGCGGGAATGGACATTTTTCGCCCTAGCATTAACCCGGCAATGTCTTTAGCTCTGTTGGCAATTTTGTCTTGCATGCGCAACAGTTCGAGAAGATCGGTACGGGGTACTGGCAGGAAGATACTGTTCGGAAGATTCATGCGAATCTCCTTCTTCATTGTATCGGCTTCACCTTCGAGTACCGCGATGTTGTGTTGAATTTTTGCGGCCTGTTCCCAATCATCTTCCATAACGGCGTCAAAGAAAGGAATCAGTTGAATCGCACAGGCATGAGCTTTAGCAATATGTTCCTGCATAGGCTGGAAAGGCGATCGTGCAAACATCTGCAAAATCGGATTATTAGTAACCATAAAAATCACCGGTTTTAGTGCAAAATTTTCGCGAGTATACGTTGGGCTGACTTCTGTTTGTAGTCAAAATGAAACATAAATGTAACTAATTTGGCATAAGTGGCATTTGTATCCTTGGTAAATTGCATAGGGTCTATTGTAACTAACTGTTTTATGGGTTTTTTATATGTTCAATTTTGTATTGTTAAACTTTTGTTACAGAAGAATCTGTCGAGACGAAAAGCACTTTTTGCTAAGCTGAAGGAATATATCGGCCACCGACAGAGTACCTCAATATATGCTCAGCCAATTGATCAAGAAACTTCCATCGCTTATTCAGCCTTGTGTAACACTTAATCTTGAAAAAATTATAGATTCGGTTGGAAATCTGATTGAACCGCCTGATAGTTATCAGGATGATTTAATTCGGGTCCTGGCGGGCAGTGACTATGTTGCTGGACAGTTGAGCCGCAAGCCTCAATTACTCGAAGACCTATTACACAACAACGATCTTTATAGTGCTTACGGTGCGGGAGAGTATGCCGGGCGGTTGGCCCAGAGTCTGGCTTCGATAGAGAGTGAAGAGTTGCTTCAGAGTGTGTTGCGTCAGTTCAGGCAGCGGGAGATGGTCAGAATCATCTGGCGTGATCTGACCCGTGCTACCGATATGCGAGGGACAACCGCCGACCTTTCAGCGCTTGCGGATGCCTGTATCGATCAGGCGTTGCAGTGGCTTTATCGGGATTGTTGTAGCAAGTGGGGGACTCCGCATTCTACTGCAGCGGATGGTATACCTGCGCGGCCCCAGCAATTGGTCGTTGTGGGGATGGGAAAATTAGGTGCTTATGAGTTGAATCTGTCGTCAGATATCGATTTGATTTTTGCTTATCCTGAAAAGGGAATGACCGAAGGCGGAAGACGTGTGCTGGCCAACCAGGACTTCTTTAGTCGACTGGGGCAGAAACTGATTCAGGCGCTAGATAATATAACTGCCGATGGATTTGTCTTTCGTACTGATATGCGGCTGCGTCCTTATGGCGCCAGTGGCCCGCTGGTGTGTAGTTTTGCTGCGATGGAAGAGTACTATCAGGATCAGGGGCGTGACTGGGAGCGCTACGCCATGATAAAAGCCCGTGTGGTCGGGGGCGATCAACAGGCGGGGTCTGAACTTCTGGAAATGTTGCGGCCTTTTGTCTATCGGAAATATATCGACTTTAGTGCGTTTGATTCTCTGCGTTCAATGAAGGAGATGATCAACAAGGAAGTGCGGCGAAAAGGCTTGCATGGCAATGTTAAGCTGGGCGCCGGGGGCATTCGTGAGGTGGAGTTTGTTGCGCAGGCGTTTCAGTTGATTCGTGGCGGGCGTGATCCCCGGTTACAGCAGCGCGAACTCCTGAATATACTGCCTTTGTTGCCTGAAACTGTCGGGGTTCCTGAGCAGGCTGTCAGGGATCTGACAGAGGCATATACCTTTCTGCGTAATGCAGAGCATGTGATACAAGCGGTGGCTGACAGACAGACTCAGGAGCTGCCTGCGGATGGGGTTGGCCAGGCACGTATGGCGTATAGCATGGGGTTTGATCACTGGGATAGCTTTATGGTCGAACTGGATCGTCAGCGAGGTCGGGTTACCGAACACTTTGCCGATGTTATTGCGCCCGCAGACGAAGTTGTGGATGAAGATGACCTGAGCAGTGACTGGTTGTTTCTTTGGCATAGCGAGTTCGACGCCGATGAAGGGGAAGCCTTCTTTGCTGAACATGGGTTGGATAATCCCCAGCTGGCCTGGAAAGCGTTTAGTGATTTGAAGTCCAGCCGTTCGGTTCAGGTGATGCAGGCTGTCGGACATGAGCGTTTGCTGGATGTACTGCCGAAATTGATGAACCAAGTGATATCGGTGGAAAATTCAGGTGAAACACTGGAACGGGTTTTATTACTGATTCAGGCAGTGATACGCCGTTCCGCTTATCTGGTGCTGTTGGCCGAAAACCCGGATGCGATGCAGCAGCTGGTGAAGCTTTGTTCTGCCAGCGCCTGGTTTAGCGAGACCCTGGCAAAACAGCCGGTCCTGCTGGATGAATTGATTGATCAGCGGACTTTATATGCGCCGCCAACCAAAGAGGAGCTGCAATCTGACTTGCGACAACAACTGCTACGTATTCCTGAAGAAGATGAAGAGCAGTTGATGGAGACCCTGCGTTATTTTAAGAGTGCCCATGCATTGCGGGTTGCCGCCTCTGATATAACCGGAGCGCTACCATTGATGAAGGTCAGTGATTATCTTACCTGGTTGGCCGAAGCGATACTGGAGGCGGTATTAGAGATTGCGTGGCGACAGCTAACTGAAAAACATGGCGTGCCGCAGAAATCCCCGGGCGTGCCCTGCGATCCTGACTTTATTATTGTTGGCTACGGAAAAATGGGGGGGATTGAGCTCTCCTATGGTTCTGATCTTGATCTGGTGTTCATTCATGATGCCGAAGCGGGTTTGTATACCGAGGGTAAGAAGCCGGTTGCAAACTCAGTGTTCTTTACCCGGTTAGGACAAAAAATCATTCATATTCTCAATACCTTTACCCCAGGGGGGCAGCTATACGAAGTTGATATGCGTCTGCGTCCATCGGGTAACTCTGGTCTGTTGGTTAGCTCGCTTAAGGCGTTTACTGATTATCAGGAGAAAGAAGCCTGGACCTGGGAGCACCAGGCGCTGGTGAGGGCGAGGGTGATTACCGGGTCGGGGAGGTTAAAGCAGGCATTTGAACAGGTGCGTGCAAAGATTCTTGGTACAGCACGAAAGCCTAAAGGGTTGGCGGAAGATGTGGTTAAAATGCGAGAAAAGATGCGTGAACATCTCGGAACTTCTGAAAAGGACAAGAATGAGAAATTTAACTTGAAGCAGGACAGTGGCGGTATTGTCGACATTGAGTTTTTAGTGCAATACAGCGTACTTGCTAATGCTGAGACCTATCCGGAACTGGCAGTGTTTACCGATAATATTCGCATTATTGATGCGATGCAGACTACCGGAGTGATATCGGCTGAAGATGCTGAAACACTCAGGGAAGCGTATAAGAGTTATCGCTCTGTGGGGCATAGACAGGTGCTTCAGGACCGCTCTGCGACGATCAGTGCGTCTGAATTAGAGGGGAGTCGTCAAGAAATAACCCGGATCTGGAAAGCTCGTTTGAAGGTTTGAATATAGATAATAAAAAAAGCGCCGTAAGGCGCTTTTTTTATTAAGGATCTAGCTTCAGATGCGGGTTAACCATCCGTGTTTATCTTCTGCTTTACCCCATTGAATGTCATTTAATGCCTGGCGCAGTTTAACGGTTGTCGTGCCTGTCTCACCGTTACCGACAGG
>JAIBDA010000081.1 GCA_024679635.1 Amphritea sp.
ACCTTGCCACCGGTTCCGATGACTTCACGAATCTTATCCTTGGGAACGGACATGGTGGTGATCCGCGGGGCGTTGGAACTGACCCCGTCACGGGCGGTATCAAGCGCCTTGGACATTTCACCCAGGATATGAACGCGGCCATCGCGTGCCTGATCCAGGGCTGTTTTCATGATCTCTTCGGTGATACCGGTGATCTTGATATCCATCTGAAGAGACGTCACCCCCTTTTCGGTGCCGGCGACTTTGAAGTCCATGTCGCCGAGATGATCCTCGTCACCGAGAATATCCGACAACACGGCATAGCCGCTGTCTTCCTTGATCAGGCCCATGGCGATACCCGCAACTGGCGCCTTCAGAGGTACACCGGCATCCATCATAGACAGAGACGCACCACAAACAGAAGCCATAGAGCTTGAACCGTTAGATTCAGTGATCTCAGACACTATACGGATAGTGTATGGAAACTCTTCCTGAGATGGCAGAACCGCAGCAACACCGCGACGCGCCAGACGACCATGACCTACTTCACGACGGCTAGTGAAACCAACACGTCCTGCTTCACCTACAGAGTACGGAGGGAAGTTGTAGTGCAACATAAACGGATCGCGGCGTTCGCCTTCAATCGCATCTATGATCTGCTGATCACGTGCTGTACCTAGCGTACAAGTGACTACTGACTGAGTTTCACCACGGGTGAATAGAGAAGAACCGTGAGTTCCACTCAAAACATCAACTTCAACTTCGATACCACGAACAGTCTTGCTGTCGCGACCATCGATACGTGGGTGCCCGTCGATGATACGGCCACGAACAATCTCTTTCTCCAGAGACTTAAAGATATCTGACACTTCACCAGCAGAAGGCTGACCTTCTTCACCACACAGCGCTGCAACAACTTTAGCGCGGGCATCAGACAGTGAGCCCTGACGCTGCATCTTGTCAGCAGTCTGGTAAGCAGCGTTAATGTCTTCACCAACAGACGCACGAACTTGTTCGATCAGTGCTTCGTTCTTAGCTTCAGGCGTATATTCCCAACGTGGCTTACCCGCTTCAGCAACCAATTCGTTGATCGCATTGATAGCAACCTGCATCTGCTGATGGCCGTAAACCACAGCACCCAGCATCTCATCTTCAGACAGTTCCTGAGCTTGAGACTCAACCATCAGAACCGCGTCAGAAGTACCAGCAACAACCATGTCCAGCATGGAAGTTTGCAACTCTTCATAAGTTGGGTTCAGTGAGTAACCCGCTTCTTCAGTGTAACCAACCCGAGCGCCAGCGATAGGACCCTGAAATGGAATACCGGAAACGGCTAGCGCAGCAGAAGTACCGATGAGTGCAGCGATATCAGGATCGTTAATCTTATCCGCAGATACAACAGTACAAATAACCTGTACTTCATTCATGTAACCTTTCGGGAACAGTGGGCGGATTGGACGGTCGATCAGACGAGAAGTCAGCGTTTCTTTCTCGGATGGACGCGCTTCACGCTTGAAGAAACCACCAGGAATACGGCCTACAGCGTAGTACTTTTCCTGATAGTGAACAGCCAGTGGGAAGAAGTCCTGACCTTCGCGAGCAGATTTAGCTCCAACGACTGTACACAGAACCTGTACTCCGCCCATAGTAACCAATACAGCACCGCTTGCCTGACGGGCAATGCGACCTGTTTCCAGGGTAACTTCATGCTTACCGTACTGGAACGTTTTAGTAATTGCTTGTGGCACGATTATATTCCTTACCTTTATGCAAAATAAAAAATGTCTGTGCGACGTAACACCGGCCTCTTTTAGCCAGTACTCTGCTGGACTCTTATCGACTCAAGAGTTCACCAGAGTACAGGCTGGTTGGTGTATACGCTGTACAGACTCATGATAAAAATCCGAATTTAGCGGATCTTAAAAAGCACCGGGGTCATCAAAGATGACCCCGGAACATTATCTTAGCGACGCAGACCCAGACGCTTGATCAGATCAGCGTAACGAGTTACATCTTTCTTCTTCAGGTAGTCCAGCAGCTTACGACGCTGGTTTACCATGCGGATAAGACCGCGACGAGAATGGTGGTCATGGATGTGACCTTTAAAGTGAGACTGCAAACCAACAATGTTGTTAGTCAGCAAAGCAACTTGTACTTCAGGAGAACCAGTGTCGCCTTCGCCACGAGCATACTCAGCTACGATCTCAGCTTTCTTTTCAACAGATAATGCCATTTTTAAAACTCCAAAAATAATATGCACACCACATTTGCGGTGGATTAATAGTCGCGTTGTACCGAGCATATTGTCAGTTCAACGTCAGATTGCCGGTGCCGCCTAAGCCACACCAGCAAATTCAATTACAGATCCTGAGTACTCATCAACCGACGTGGCAATAGCTGCCCGGCAGTATCAATTTCACCAATACCCAAAAACTTGTCACTAGCTGTATCACGGATACGCACCAGAGGCTGGGCCTCAACATCATCCAGCATCACACGCTGCCCTTTACAAAGGGCATCGGTTTGGCTCTCCGACAACAATACCTCAGGGGTATCTTCGACCGGACTCCAAGAGGGCAATAATAACCCATCCAGATGCGTTTGTATCTGTTCTACCGAAGCGTCACTACCCATATCCGCGACCAGCTGCTCTAAATCAACCAGCGGCATCATATTCTCGGCCTTATAGGGGCCAGAATCGAGTCGGCGCAGCATCTTTACATGCGCACCACAGCCAAGTATTTCACCCATATCCTGGACGATAGAGCGGATATAAGTGCCTTTACTACAGCGGATATCCAGATCGACCTCATCACCGCGAAAGTCCAACACTTCGATGCTATGCACCGTAATCTGTCGACTCTTCACCTCGACTTCGATTCCCTGGCGAGCCAGCTTATAAAGCGGCTGACCATTATGCTTCAGGGCTGAATACATCGAAGGTACCTGAGTAATCAGACCGGTAAAATCCCGTTGCAACAACTCATCAACCTTCTCGCTGCTGAGATTATCCGGCAGCGGCCGCTCCTCAACAACAACACCATCGGCATCACTGGTGTCAGTTCGCTGACCCAATTTAGCGGTGGTGATATAACGCTTATCTGCATTCAGTAGAAACTGGGAAAACTTAGTCGCTTCACCAAAGCAAAGCGGCAACATCCCCGTCGCCAATGGATCCAGCGCACCGGTATGGCCTGCCTTAGCAGCACCATAGATACGTTTTACAATTTGTAGCGCCCGGTTTGATGAGATCCCACCCGGTTTATCGAGCAGAAAAATACCATTGACCGACCGGCCTTTTGCCCGTCTAGCCAAAGGTTACTCTCCGTCTTCAGAGTTGTTATTACGGCCGTCAGCATGAGACGCCTTAATAATCAGATCATTCAAACGTCGACCACGGTCAACACTCTCATCAAAATGGAAACGCAGTTGCGGCATCACCCGCAGTTTGATCTTGCTGGACAACTGTCCACGCAGGAAGCCTGATGCACTGTTCAGAATCTTTAGAGATTCTGTCACCGCAGTGGCTTCATCTTTACCACCCAGCGCCATAACGGTAATGTAGATATCAGCATAGCCAAGATCTTTAGCGATCTTTACATAGCTGATGGTCACCATCCCCAGACGTGGGTCTTTAATTTCTCGCTGAATCAGCTGAGCCAGGTCCTTTTGGACCTGGTCAGATATCCGCTGTGTACGACTAAATTCTCTTGCCATGGTAGCGTCAATACACCTTTACAAAGTACGCTGAACTTCAACAGTGTCGAAGACTTCGATCTGATCGCCGACTTTAACATCATTGTAGTTCTTAACGCCGATTCCGCACTCCATGCCCTGACGAACATCAGCTACGTTATCTTTAAAGCGACGCAGAGATTCCAGCTCACCTTCATAGATAACCACGTTTTCACGCAGTACCCGGATACGCTTGTTACGGAAGACAGAACCTTCGGTCACCATACAGCCTGCAACAGCGCCAATCTTAGGTGCCCGGAAGACATCACGTACTTCGGCAATACCCACGATCTCTTCTTTGAACTCAGGAGACAACAGACCAGTCATGGCCAGCTTAACGTCATCGATGATGTCATAGATAACGCTGTAGTAGCGCAACTCGATCTCTTCCCGTTCAACGATTGCACGAGCCTGAGCATCTGCACGTACGTTAAAGCCGATCATGATCGCGCTGGAAGCCAGTGCAAGGTTAGCATCGGTTTCAGCAATACCACCGACACCGCCGGAAACGATATTTACCTTAACTTCATCGGTACTCAGATCTACCAGAGAAGTTGTCAGCGCTTCAAGTGAACCACGTACGTCCGCTTTCAGAATGATGTTCAGAGTCTTAACATCACCGGCCTTCATATTCTCAAACAGGTTCTCAAGCTTAGCCTGCTGCTGACGCTGCAGTTTAATCTCGCGGTACTTACCCTGACGGAACAAAGCAACTTCACGTGCCTTCTTCTCATTGGAAACAACCGTGAACTCTTCACCGGCTCCAGGCGTACCATCCAGGCCCAAAATCTCGACAGGAATCGAAGGGCCAGCCGATTTAACCGGCTTGCCTCTCTCATCCAACATCGCACGTACACGTCCATACTGCAGACCTGCCAGAACAATGTCGCCCTGATTCAGCGTACCGTTTTGTACCAGTAGAGTCGCAACAGGACCACGGCCTTTATCCAGACGGGATTCAACCACAACACCACGACCCGAGGCTTCAGGAATCGCTGTCAGCTCAAGTAGTTCAGATTGCAACAGAACAGCGTCCAGCAGCTTATCAATACCTTCACCGGTCTTGGCTGACACATTGACAAACTGAACTTCACCGCCCCATTCCTCAGGGATAACATCACGCTGAGCCAATTCGTTTTTAACACGCTCAGGGTCAGCATCTTCTTTATCGATTTTGTTGACTGCGATAACCAGAGGAACACCCGCCGCTTTGGCGTGATCTACCGCTTCAATGGTTTGAGGCATAACACCATCATCTGCAGCAACAACCAGAATTACGATATCGGTCAGCTGTGCACCACGGGCACGCATGGCGGTAAATGCCGCGTGTCCCGGTGTATCCAGGAAGCTCACCATGCCATGACCCGTTTCTACGTGGTAGGCACCGATATGCTGGGTAATGCCACCGGACTCGCCTGCCGCAACGCGGGTTTCACGAATATAATCCAGTAAAGATGTTTTACCATGGTCAACATGACCCATTACGGTAACAACCGGAGCTCGCTCCACCTGAACACCAGCGATCTCTTCAGCTGCGCCAGACGTCTGGTTGAGCTGATCTTCAACGGTATTTCCTGCCATCGGAACAGCCGTATGACCCATCTCTTCAACCACAAGAGTTGCAGTGTCCTGATCGATCACGGAGTTGATAGTCGCCATAGCGCCCATCTTAAACATCACCTTGATCAGGTCAGCAGCCTTAACCGACATTTTCTTAGCCAGTTCTGCAACAGTAATCGACTCAGGAATACCTACCTCATGAATCACTGGAGCTGTAGGTTTCTCAAACGCCTGAACGTTAGAGCTGGTCATACCACGCTGAACGGGCTTACCTCGGCGGCCATCACCACGGCCACCCGGCTTACGGGACAAACGTTTGTTATCTTTACGACCGGCAGCAGGCTTATCCTGACTACGGAAGTTTTTCTTACGATCTTGCTTTGGCGCAGCCGGGGTTGCCGCAGGTGCCGCAGCCGGTGCTCCAGGAGCCTTAGGCGCAGCAGCTGATCTAGGTGCAGTAGCTGACCTAGGTGCACCAGCGGCCTTCTTGGGCGTAGACGAAGGCTTTCTTGGTGCAGCCCCGGGCTTTGAAGCTGGCGCCGGAGTCCGCTCAGACTTAGCCTTCGCTTCAGCCTTCAAACGTGAATCTTCACGCTGTTTTTCCTGCGCAGCCTGCAGATCAGTGTCGCGACGAGCCTGATCTTTCAATTCCGTTTGAAGACTAGAACCTTTCGCCTCTGGAGCGGTTGTCTCTTCAACATCTGAACGCTTCACATAGGTACGTTTCTTACGCACTTCTACATTGATAGTTTTCTTACCAGTCGCGCCCGATACTTTAAGTTGACTCGTCGTCTTGCGCTTTAACGTGATCTTCTTAGGCTCACCATCGGATTTTTCACCGTGGCTACGCTTCAGGTGGTTAAGCAGTTTCTGACGCTCATCTTCCGTTACGGAAGCAACTTCATTTTTGCCTGCAATACCTGCTTGTTTCATCTGCGTAAGCAAACGATCAACGGGAACGCCAACTACTTCGGCAAGCTGTTTTACTGTGACTTCTGC
>JAIBDA010000139.1 GCA_024679635.1 Amphritea sp.
GATTCGCTCACAGCTTGCAAAGCACGATGTTAATATAGCTGAAAACCTGTCGATTCTATATGGCGGTAGTATGAATGCTGCAAACGCAGCAGAGCTTTTAGCTCAACAGGATATTGATGGCGGTCTGATTGGCGGCGCATCACTGAAAGCTGATGAATTCCTGACGATCTGCGCTGCGGCTGCAGAGAGTCGTAAGTAAGTGGAAAAATAGATGGAAACTCTGGTTCTTGCTGTACATGTTCTGCTGGCTGCAGCCATTATTGCTCTGGTGCTATTGCAACAGGGTAAAGGTGCTGAGGCAGGCGCGTCTTTTGGTGCGGGTGCTTCGCAGACCGTTTTTGGTAGTAAGGGGTCGGGTTCTTTCCTGAGTCGTATGACTGCGGTTATGGCGACGGGTCTGTTTGTTACCAGTTTTGTTCTGGCGATATATGCTAAAGAACAGGCAACAACAGTGACTGAGGCTGGAGTGCCGGCGGCAGAACTTATTGAAAGTGCTGCGCAACAGGCGGAAACGCTGCCTGTGCTCGAAGAGCAGAAAGCTCCAGTAGGCGATACTGATATACCGCCTGCTGAGTAATACCTAGTAACAAAGCCGAAGTGGTGGAATTGGTAGACACGCCATCTTGAGGGGGTGGTGGCCTTATGGTCGTGCGGGTTCAAGTCCCGCCTTCGGCACCATATTTTTTAAAAGCGCCTGAGGGCGCTTTTTTTTGGTTTTTTGAATCGCTGTTATTCATATAAAATCTTGTTTTATCGATGTGAATTAAGGTCTGGAGTGAATGATTGGTTAAACCTTAAAGCTGTCCTTGAACTACCGGGTCTGTGGGAGTATAATTCTCGCCGATTTCTGATGCGGGGTGGAGCAGCCTGGTAGCTCGTCGGGCTCATAACCCGAAGGTCGTCAGTTCAAATCTGGCCCCCGCTACCATTTTTTTAAGATGTAATCAGAAAGAAGAGTTTCTTGAACGGGCTCTTGAGGGTTAATCAGATGAATTTTTGTCTGGCTGTTTATTCCTTTTTGGAGGCAGTTGGGTAGAAGTTGATTCCCATTAGCAATTTCAGAATGCTGTTGTGTTAGATAAGCATCCGGAATTGTCGATCAAGCAGTACGTTGATTGGCCCCTTTTTAGGGGCTTTTTCGTACTTGCGGCCTACCGGGTCGTGTGTTGAATGGGTCTTAGACCCATTTTTTGTTTGCATTGAAAGTGCATTTAGAGGTTTTTTGCGTGTCTGCAAAGTTGAGTATGTTACAGGAACTGATTGAGCCATCCGTGGTGGCTCTCGGTTATCAGTTATGGGGTTTCGAAATGATATCCCAGGGGCGTCATAGCATGTTGCGAATCTATGTTGATGCCGAAGCGGGTATCGATGTAGAAGATTGTGCCAAGGTAAGCCGTCAGGTGAGCGGCATTCTGGATGTAGAGGATCCGATTAGCGGAGAATATACGTTAGAAGTCTCCTCTCCTGGTATGGATCGTCCACTGTTTACGCTGGAGCAGTACAAAGCTTATGTCGGACACGTCCTGCAGTTGAAGCTGCGTATGCCATTTGATGGACGCCGCAATTTTAAGGGGCTCCTCAGTGGTATTGAAGATGAAGATATCGTGCTGATTGTCGACCAGGAAGAGTTCCTGTTACCGATAGATCACATAGAGAAAGCAAATATAGTTCCTCAGTTCTGAGATATTACAAAAGAATTGAATTTTGAGGTTGGGGCAGTTGTATGAATAAAGAAATTCTACTGGTTGCAGAAGCAGTATCTAACGAAAAAGACGTTCCCCAAGAGGTTATCTTTGAGGCGATTGAATTGGCGTTGGCAACTGCGACCAAAAAACGTTATGACGAAGATGCAGATATCCGCGTAGTTATTGACCGCACTACAGGTGGCTACACTACTTTCCGTCACTGGGCAGTTGTCAGCAACGAAGGTGTGCCGCTGTTGGGTACTGAGTTGACTATGCAAGAGGCTGAAGAGATTGATAAAAACCTTCAGCCTGGTGATATCCACGAGGAAGAAGTGGAATCTGTAAAGTTTGGTCGTATCGCGGCTCAGACGGCAAAGCAGGTTATTGTTCAGAAGGTGCGCGAAGCTGAGCGGGCTAAAGTTGTTGCTCTGTATAGCGGGCGTCTGGGTGAGCTACTCTCCGGTACCGTTAAGAAGGTAACCCGGGATAACGTCATTATGGATCTGGGTGCTAACGCGGAAGCTGTGTTGCCACGTGATCAGCTGTTACCGCGTGAAACTTACCGGATGGGCGATCGGGTCCGTGCGGTACTGAATGAAATTCGTACGGAAGGTCGTGGACCGCAGCTGGCAATGAGCCGTAGCTGTCCTGAGATGTTGATTGAGTTGTTCCGCATCGAAGTGCCAGAAATCTCTGAAGAAGTTATTGATATCCGTGCTGCAGCTCGCGATCCGGGTTCTCGTGCCAAGATCGCAGTGAAAACGAATGATGGCCGGATCGATCCGGTTGGTGCTTGTGTAGGTATGCGTGGCGCCCGGGTTCAAGCGGTTTCTAATGAGTTAAGTGGTGAGCGTGTCGATATCATTCTTTGGGATGATAACCCGGCTCAGCTGGTTCTGAATGCGATGTCTCCGGCTGAAGTGGCTTCTATCGTGGTAGATGAAGATTCCCGCTCTATGGATGTTGCTGTTGCGCAGGAAAATCTGGCTATGGCCATTGGTCGAGGCGGTCAGAACGTACGTCTGGCATCTGAGCTGACCGGTTGGAAGCTCAATGTAATGACCGAAGATGAAGCTGCTGAGAAGCAGCAGTCTGAGGCAGGTTCCATTCTGGAAATTTTCGTTAAACACCTTGATGTGGATGACGATATTGCAGAAGTGTTGGTAGATGAAGGCTTTACCTCTCTGGAAGAGGTGGCTTACGTCCCCGCTGAAGAAATGCTCGAAATCGATGGTTTCGACGAAGATATTGTTGATGAGCTGCGCACCCGCGCTAAGGATGCTCTACTGAACCTGGCGATCGCAAGCGAGGAGGTTCTTGAAAATGCTGAACCTGCTCAGGATCTGCTAGAGATGGAAGGTATGGAGCGTCACCTGGCCTTTGTTTTGGCCAGTAAAGGTATCGTAACTATGGAAGATCTGGCTGAACAGGCGGTTGAAGACCTGCTTGAGATTGAAGAGCTGGATAAAGATAAGGCTGCAGCGCTGATTATGACTGCGCGCGCCCCATGGTTTGCGGACGAAGAATAAGTCAACGGAGGAGATAAACC
>JAIBDA010000027.1 GCA_024679635.1 Amphritea sp.
GCCAGATCCACGTTCCGGGTAATATAGCTGCGCTTTGCATTGGCTATTCGATTATTCATAGAGGTCACCTGGATGTATGTAGTTTATAGACGGTGCGGGCAATACGTTTTGCCGTGGCCCGCTCGGGAGTCAAAATCCGCTTTACTGCCACCTGGGTCTCTTTACCCCGCCGGTTTGTCTTAACCTGTTTTACAACAAGATTAAGCCTTGGCGAATAGGATACAACCAGCTTCTCACGGAAACTTTCTACATAATATTTATTCACCGAAAATCGAGTACAACTGTAATCTTGAGTTACCAGGTCCTGCTTACTCAGGCGATAACTACCGCTGCCCACAAAGCTACAACGCCAAAGGCGACTGCTAGCCCCTTTATTAAGATCTCTCCGGGTCAGAGTAAACTGTACAGATTCACGGGAGCCAAAAGGCTTTAGCTCAACTGCGCTCATATCAGTGACAAACTGATCATAACCGCTTGGGTCTTCTTTAAAGCGACGATATTCAAGAACCGGAAAGTAAGGCAGGTAAGAGCGCTTATAACGACGATTCCGCTGATCTTCCCAGATAGCCGACTCCTGATTCTGTACTAACAGCTTTTCAACATCACCATCGGTATAGATTACTACGCTGCCTGGTTTGAGCCCGGCCATCGCAATCGCAGGAACTACGATCATTAAAGATGCAATTCTTGTTATAGCTTTATGCTTCATTATTACTTCCCTCTTCAAAACCATCACTGGGCGACTGCGGCAAATCGATAATCACCTGCAAGCCACCTAATCGACCAGCGTTGAGACTCATTCGTCCGTTATAGCTACTGACAACTGAATTACAGATCGATAACCCCAAACCATGATTATTGTCACCCTGTTCGTCTGCACGGATGCCTCGCCAAGTCATACTACTAATATTCTCAGCCGGGATTCCAGGCCCATCATCACTGACGATAATAGTCCAGTTTCCTCTATTCTCTCTGATGCTCAACAGCACTCTTGAACGAGCATACCGCCAGGCGTTATCCAGTAGATTACCCACCAGCTCCAGCATATCGTCACGATCAAATGGAATCGCAGTCTCTGGTACTTGCTGATTCAGTTCGATCTCACCGCCACTTCGCTTTTGATTCAATAACTGCACCAGATAAGGTAACTCTTCACGGGGATTAAAGAGTTCACCTGGCGCGGGAGAGCCGGAGATCCTGGCCCGGCGTAATTCACTTTCAATACGCCGATGAAGCTGACTATAAATCTGCCGCAAGCTTGCACGGTTATCTGAAGATTCAGCCGCTTCAGCTAATATCTGCAGATGCTGTAACGGAAGTTTCAATTCATGGGCCAGGTTTCCAGTTGCCATTCTTGAACGACTTAGCTGTTTCCCCGAATGATCCACCAGACGTTCAATAGCATCAGCTAAAGGCTTCACTTCCTGGGGGATACCTTCAGGCAAATTAACTGCTCCGCTAACCTTGCCTCTCAGCAGGGCATTCTGCAAAGGTTTCAGCGTGCCAAACCCCCATTGCAAAATACGCCGCTGGAGCAACAGAATAAACAGTGTTAACGCCACTAGGACCGTTAACAGGTAATACTCATATTCGTTCTGACGATCTATAAAAGAGCTGATATCCTCAGCCACCCAGATGGTCATATCATGACCCTGTTTACGAACCCCTTGCTGCCAGACTAACCAGCGTTCATCACCTATACCCGGCACCCTGAATTGGATATTTTCACCGGGAGGAAGGGAATTCACCTCGGGTTTAGCATCCCACAAACTACGTGAGCGAAGCTCACCACCATCCCAGCTGATCACATAATAGTGGCCAGTTCGCACTCTTTTATAAATCTCTGACACACGACTTTCATCAATCTGCCAGCGACCATCGGACCACTCGAGTGCGGTAATAACATTCTCAACATCATGCCCCAGGCGAGAACCAATATACTCACTGGTAATCCGGTTCATCACATTATGAAGCACAAAAAGAAGCAAAATAAATGCCGGCACCACCAGTAGGATTAAACCACGCCGGATCCGTCGTTCCAGAGATGGCATCGCCAGGTTCATGGGTCACAACCTTCGGCTTGCAGACAGTAACCCTGTCCCCGACGAGTTTTGATAAATTGCTTACCAAAGCGCTGCCTTAGCCGATTAATATAGACTTCAATCACATTGCTATCCCGAATCTGTTCCTCTTCATACACATGTTCCGACAACACCGACTTACTCACCAACCGGCCGGGATTCATCAACAGATATCGCAACAATCTAAATTCGATGCCGGTTAACTCGAACTCAACCCCATCAGGACTTTTAGCTATATGAGTATCCAGATCCAACGTGATACCGCCATACTCTAACTGTTGCGTAATCTGTCCATGACGACGACGAATAAGAGCCTCCAACCGGGCCATCAGTTCTTCCATATAGAAAGGCTTACCAAGATAGTCATCTGCACCGGCTTTTAACCCATCCACCCGTTCCTGCCAACTATCACGGGCGGTTAAAATAAGAACCGGGGTTGCATTCTGCTCTGCTCGCATCTCACGTAAAACTTCAAGTCCCGGTTTTTCTGGTAAGCCCAGATCTAAGATAATAACGTCGAAATCACCTTCGCGAATCCATATGGCACCTCGCATACCGTCATGACAGACTTCAACAACATAGCCCGTGCTCTGTAGCTGGCTACGCAGTTGATCTACCAATTTGACGTCATCTTCTACTATCAAAATCCGCATTTCGATTACTCTCCGAACGTTTCTTGGAGTAACTCACCGGTCACCGCATCAAACTCATACTCACTCACATGCCCATCTGCATGAAGCACTTCTATTTCGTAAGTAAACTCTTCATCACTCTGTTCCAGCTCCAGATCCAGCATCCGATTACGGGTAAGAATGGCATGCTTTGCCAATAACTGATCCAGAGAAACAATCAGCCCTTGATCCACTAGCTCTGCTGCTAAATCGGGATCAACCTTATCTTGCGGATCTGCAGAGACTCCAACAGCGAAGCCGCATATAAGTAATAGTAATATCGATTTAGCTATATAAGGCATATAACGAGTTCATACTTGCTAGGTTTAAAAACAGTTTAGCTGGGCTAACTTAAATGAAACTTAAAAAAGAGGAATAAATAGAGGTAAATATAATTATTTTGCATAATTAATGACTTAGAAGGGATACTAAACAGTCATCAGCGCTACAGATAAGTCTGGAGCATGCTCTTATATGGAATAAACCTGGCCTAATCAGATCTGTATATAGCCGTTGTTGCTCTTTAACAATTGAGCCAGATCATCGGCTTTAAGTGGCCGGCTAAAGAGATAGCCCTGTATCTCTTCACACTGAAGTTCCCTAAGAAACTCCAGCTGAGGCTTTTCTTCCACTCCTTCCGCAGTCACACTCAGACCCAGGTTATGGGCAACGGCAATAATCGCCTGAGTAACAGAAGCGTCGCCGGGGTCAGTCGTCACATGGGTAATAAAAGATCGATCCACCTTCAATTTATCGATGGGAAACCGTTTCAAATAGCTCAAGCTTGAGTATCCAGTGCCAAAGTCGTCTATCGCCAATTGAACCCCTAAGGCTTTCAGACGATGCAATGTTTCAACCGACCCTTCCACATCATCCATCAGCATATTCTCAGTAATTTCTAACTCCAGACAGTGCACGGGCAAGCCAGTATCCAACAGCACCTGACTCACCAGTTTTTCCAGATTCTGTTTAGCAAACTGGCGAACAGAGAGGTTTACCGCAACTCTTATTTCTGGAAGCCCTTGTACCTGCCACTCTCGGGCTTGATGACAAGCCTCTCGCAGTACCCATTCACCGATCGGCGAAATTAATCCCGTTTCTTCCGCCACCGGAATAAACTCAACCGGTGATACAAATCCGAGTTCTTTGCTATGCCAGCGCAAGAGCGCCTCAACCCCAATGATTCTGCCGCTAGACATCTCCACCTGAGGCTGATAATTCAGAGACAACTCATTCAATTCAATAGCATGTCTGAGGTGGCTTTCCAGCTCTAACCGCCGTTTAGCTACGATATTCATCGATTTTACAAACAGCTCGTAACCATTTTTGCCTGCATGCTTAACAAAATACATCGCGGCATCAACGTTCTTCATCAGGCTGTCTACATCTTCACCATGATGGGGAAAAATAGCGATACCTATACTCGGAGTCACCACAACCTCATGACCCGCCAGGTCGATAGTCATACCTATAGATTCGAGAATACGGCGGGCAGCCTCTTCAGCATCGCTGATCTGATTTATTTCAGGCAATAACACCGTGAATTCGTCGCCACCGAATCGGGCGACTAATGGACTACTCTGTTCATTACTGCTGACGCTCTCAGTGATCCTGCGAGCGACTTCCTGTAGCAACAGGTCACCCATACCATGACCAAAGGTATCGTTAATACGCTTGAAATTATCCAGATCCAAAAACAGCACAGCCCCCAGAAAACCATTTCGATCAGCGCTTTCTATAGCCAGTTTAACCCGTTCACTAAATACACTCCGATTTGCCAGGCCAGTGAGGCTATCAAAGCGAGCCAATTTAAGAACCTGATCCTGGGCCTGCTTAAGCTCA
This sequence comes from Amphritea sp., assembly GCA_024679635.1. Next base: position 4,595 of record JAIBDA010000027.1, read on the forward strand.
GACACATCCAGCATAGTTCCTGCGATCAGAACGGCTTTCCCCTCTTCATCACAGAAAACTTCTACCTGATGTTGCATATTCATCAGGCCCTGCCCGGGAATACCGATGCTATGATTAATGCCCGACATAAACCCAGAATAATGACAGTTAAGCTGCTCTTTTAACCAATGCCTAAGTTGGCAACGCTCCCTGGCAGGCACGCAACGTAAAAAAGACCTAAAGCCAGGTTTCGTCCGACCTCGCTGACCGCCTAGCAGTTGGTAGAACTGATCAGACCAATAAATTTCACCACTACTGACATGCCATTCCCAGTTTCCCAATCGGGCAATTCGCTGTGCATTACCCAGACGCGCTTCACTAATCTGTAATTCACGCAGCTGTTCCGTGGTATTACTGGCTCTGATCATATAGTTAAGACGATGACCGAGGATTTTCCAGTTAAAAGGCTTAGTCACAAAATCAGTCGCGCCAGCAGCATAGGCTTCACGGACAGAGTCAAGATCATCCTGGCCCGTCGCCATCAAGATCGGCACAAGTTTGCCACAAGGTAAGCTACGTAACTGACGACAAACGTCGAAGCCATTCAGTTCTGGCATCTCTACATCCATCAGCACGATATCTGGCTGAGCGTCCTGAAAAGCTCGAAGTGCTGTCACACCATTATCTGCCAGCAAAACCTCAAATCCTTCCTGTTGCAGGGACTGAGTCGCCAGTAGGCGAGCAGTCAGATCATCATCAACAACTAATACTCTGCAAATTACAGGTGCCACATCACTCACTATAGACATGCTCACCTTCTCTCTCTTTAATATCGAGTAACGCCTGATTCACCCTAAGATAAGCACCCTCAATCTGAGAGACTAGTTCTGCAGATTTTTCTATTGCTTTATCCCGGCCAACCTGTTCCAGCGCTTTGCATAACTCAGCCAGGTTCATCGCCCCAAGGTTGTAACTACTGGACTTAAAGCTATGGGCCGCGACTCTGAGCATCTCAGAGTCCTGCGCTTCTACCGCCGCATTAATACGGGCCAGATCGTCAGGTGATTTTTCAAGATATGCTGCAATAATTTTATGTAAAAATACGCCACTGGTGTCCATCTCAATCAGTTGTGAAATAACATCTCTGTCAATCTCTCCCATCTGTTCAGGATTCCCTTTCTCACCAATCTCCGTTGGCACCACAGTGTAAGATTCTTTCAACTCAGCACAGCCATCACCACTACCACCCAGCCAACGTTTCAAAATCAGACTAATCTGCCTTTTGTTAAAAGGTTTCGCCAGATAATCATCCATACCTACTTGCAAACAGCGCTCCCGATCATCGGCCATAGCATTAGCGGTCAGAGCAATCACTGGAAGATGAGGCAGTTGCTTATCCCGTTCCAGTTTCCGAAGCTCTTGAGTTGCCTGATAACCATCCATCTCTGGCATCTGGCAATCCATCAGCACCAGCTGGTAATCGGTCTGCTGCAGCATCTTCAATGCCTCAACCCCATTGCCCGCAGTATCAACCGTTACACCCAACCCCCTCAGAGCCTGCAGCGCGTATTCCTGGTTCACCGGATGATCTTCCACCAACAAAATGTGTCCTGATACAGAATCCAGTTCTGCCTGCTGACGAAGTTCCGGCCGCTCCTGTTTAGGAGGCAGATCTGTTTTTGCCATTTTCAGGCCAAACCAAAAGGTTGTGCCTTTCTCCAACTCGCTGGAGAAGTCGATCGCTCCCCCCATCATCTCGATCAGTTGACGAGAGATAGCTAACCCTAGACCGGTGCCACCAAAATTTCGAGTGGTAGAGCTATCAGCCTGAGCAAAGGATTCAAAAATCACGCTTTGATGTTCTGAGGAGATACCAACACCCGTATCAGCAATACGAAACTGAAAAGCGATCTCTTGTTCAGTGTCTTCAAACACGACAGCCGTCACTTCAACTGTTCCCTGCAGTGTGAACTTAATTGCATTACCGATAAGATTCGTTAATACCTGCCGGAGCCGCATAGCATCGCCCATTACCACGGTATCGAGTTCAGGAGGCAGGTGGCAAATAAGCGTCAAACCTTTGTTTTGCGCCTGAGTATCAAGAATCGACGCTTGGGTCTGAATCAGATCAGTCAAGTTCAAGGGATGATCTTCCAGTTTTAGCTTACCTGCCTCAATCTTAGAAAAATCCAGAATATCATTGATAATATCCAGCAAGCCTTCACCTGAGTACCGAATCATCTCCATAAAACGGCGCTGCTCTTCAGTCAGATCGCTTTCCAGAACTAAATCACTCATTCCGAGAACACCATTCATTGGAGTACGAATTTCATGACTCATAGTCGCCAGAAATTCACTTTTCGCCTGGCTAGCCTTAATCGCGGTCTCTTTCTCTTGATGTACCTGCTGAATAGTTTTTCTGATTGCCACCTCCATGAACAGAAATGACTCAGCCAGACGGCCAACCTCATCTTTATTTCTCTGAGCAAGATTCATGACTTTTTTACTCTGGTCCGCAGGCCTTATAAAGTCCTGATCAGGCAGCGACATTGCATAAGATGCAAGAATATTTAACGGTCGGGCCATACGAAACACCAGAATAAAAGCAGCACCGATACTGATCATAAAGATCAGCCCGATGATCAGACTTTGCTGAGCAACCACCGTTCGGCCAGGCGCAGAAATTTCAGCAATCGGAACTACAACAGCGGAGTACCAATCAAACGCTTTAAAATAACTAAAGTAGATCTGTACTTCTCGGCCTCCTGTAAAGGGACTCTGGTGACGAATTGAGTCTTCGCCACGATCATGAGCCTGGATAATCTGCTCAAGTACACCCGCTTGACTCCAGTCAAGATCATCCGTGGTGATTCCACCCTGCAAACGTTGTAGTGGTGGCTCTATTAATGCATCCTGTTGACCATTAAACAGAATCGCATAACCTGTCTCAGCAACCTGCAGCTTATTAAACGTAGTTCGTAGAGCGTCAACAATCGAACTCATCTTCTGCTGACTTTGTTGTTCGACATCGGAAAAATTAACCACAATAGCCAGTGTCCAGTCCCAGGAGGAAACAGGTATGAAATACCCCATATACTTATCGCCATTAGGGAGGCCCGGTTTGTGCCAATAGAAGATGCCGCTATCGCCTTTCGGGTCAAGCCGGTCATGGCGCATCGATTGATGCAATTGCCGCCCTTTCAGGTCTCGTAAGCCTGCTATTGAAGTACCGGTAAGCGCATGATCCGTTGAACCGATAATAGCGCCATCAGCACCGAACAGGATCAGATCTCCATTATCAAAGTCAACACTTTCAATCCAGTTTAGAGCAGTATCTTTAGCGACATTTTCACTCAAAAGGTTGGGCTTTGAAACATGCGCATAGCTATCTAATACCGATTTTCCCAAGCGGGTTAACTGGCGCATATCCCTTTTTATTTTGTGAAGAATATCAACTTTTTCAGTAACTAACTGATCATATCCAGCACGTATATTCAGGTCGGCAAGCTGCAATACGTTCAGCGCTGATTTCTGCTCTGCAACTAGCATTGCCTGACCCACATCTCGTTGGGTAAAGTACATCACACCAGCTGCGGTGCCGAGTAACACCGCGACAACAAGCGCAATAATTTTAAATTTGAAACTGGACAACATACTCAGTACTCAGGGTTGTTCTATCTGCCAATAAAGTTGATCTGCAGCCGCCAGAAGTTCTGCTTCAAGATACAGTCCGATCTGTTCTGCAGTTTTAAGATTAAGGGTGATCCTGTCAGCTTCTGCCGATACATTCATCAGGGAGGCAGGTTCTCCACCATTCAATATTTTTCCGGCTATATTGGAAAGTAATCGCCCTTCTTCCCGAAACCCTTCTACCTGGGACAGACTCATAAGATAACCCAGTTTAACCTCACGCTGCCCATACTGAGAGAAGGTTGGAATACTATGCTGATTCGCGATATCGACCAGTACCGGAATAGTTTGATTGTTAACGCCTCCCTGCACCGTCACGTAAATCGCATCCACCTTTCCCGCCAGTTCAGTAAAACAATCGATAACCGATTGGTCTGCCTGAACCTGGTCCACTATATCGCTCTGAGTATGACAACTGATCACCTTAAAATTACGTTCTTCAGCCAATCGCTCAATAGTATCAATTGAGGCATAGCTACGACCTTCATAACTATCCTCAAAAGCCACACCCAGTGTTTTAAAACGAATCAGATCATGAAACAGAGTTACCTGGCGTTCATAACGCAACGGATCTTCCGTAATGTAGATATGCCGATATGCCTCATCATTTTCCTGAACCAGTCCGACAGTTCGCGGGTCATTTACAGAGATCACCATTGTCGGCACCGCATGTCTGTCAACGGCTATATCAATACCCGCCCAGGTGCCCATCGCTAACATGAGATTTATCTCGCCACTCTTTTGTAGGCGACCGACTACCTGTTCACGCAATTCTACTCGATATTCCCTATCCCAGTCGGCACTGTAAAAACCATCAGGCAAGAATTCTACATAATCACTTTCGACATTAACTATCAGCCAATCCCATAGCTCACGAGCAGATGAGAACTGGCTCGGAATCTTTTTGGGACTGATCCAACCCTGCCCCATCAGCCCCTCGGCAGTCACTCGAAGGTACTGATAATAATCACGATACTCACCACCTTGATAATAGGCCAGACGCCACTTTTCTCCTTGATTAAGGCATGGCTTGCTATCTATTTCAGTCGCCTGAAGGGGAGAATAAAAACAGGACATTAATAACACTATCCCTGTCAGCCATAATCTCAGCTGCTGCTTTCCCTGTTGTAACATAGAGTCACTTATATCCTTGTTTTATATTTATTCTTCAGGAATCTCTCGATAAACCTCATCCGCTGCACCCAACAACAGTAAGGGCGGATTAAAGCCAACAATCTCTGCTGTTTTTAGGTTCACCGCCATCCGGGGAGGTTCTTCAAAAAGTTGAGTTAATTGATTAGGTAACGCCCCGTTAAATACTTTGGCAAAAGTAGATGCGTGAAATTCCCCCACATAGCGGAATCCCGCCTGAGACAAACTCAACAGTAAACCTTTACTAACCTCTTCTGAACCTGACTGGGAAAACGTCGGTACCCGATGCTTATTAGCAATACTAACCAATTTTCCAATACTGTTACTGGTAATACCGCCCTGAACGGTGACATAGATCGCATCAACCTTCGGAGCCAGCTTCTCAAAGCAATTAACAACACTGGTTTCTGCTTTTGCAGTATCTTTAATATCACTCTGTGTATAGCAACGAGCAATATTAAACCCCCGTTCCTTGCTTAGCTTTTCAATAACATCCAGCGCAGCATAGCTACGTCCATTATCAGAATTTTCATAGGCCACCCCTAAATTTCTGAAATTAACAATATCGTGAAACACCCGTACCTGACGTTCATAGCGATTTGGATCCAGGGTGGCATGTATATGATCAAAACCAGAATCATCAACACTCTTAATAATTCCAGCAGCCAATGGGTCGCTAGCAGAAAGCACCATTGTTGAAGTGGTATGACTATCATTGGAAAGTGCTTTGCCTGCCCAAGTCCCCATAGCAATCATTAGATCAATATCACTTTCATGATTCAGCCGAGAAACGATCTCTTCTGCTATCTGATCCCGCTGGGTCTCATGCCATTGCGCGTTATAGTGAGCATCTTCTACAAACTCAATATATTTACTATCGACCCCCCTCAACCATTGCCAGAATAGCGCGGTCTGCTCGCCTTCCTGATCCGGGACCTCGACTTTTTCAATCCAGCCTTTCTGCATCAGGCCTTTAACCGTTTCGATCAGAATTTTCTGATAGTCGGTATATTCCCCGCCTTCAAAGTATCCAATCCGCCATCGCTGATCGCCATTCATTACTGGCTCTGCAGGAAAATCACCTTTATCTGTATACGATCCAGCCAACGCAACTGGCACCATCAAACAACACAAAATGACTAAGCATAGGCTTTTTATACACCGCATAACCTCTCCTCTCCCCCTACAGAAATACATCTCATACATTTATACACTTGTTCGAAAAAGGATGATATTCAACTTATAGAACCTACATCAATCTAAACGCCTGATAACAACTTTATCGGACAGCTGCTCTCTCTGAATACAAGCAAGAGTGTACCGCCAGTCTATCTCCTGTTCACCACCAGACAGCACATCAGCAACGGTTTCAGCCAGTGATGCACTATGCGCATCTCTAATATTGATGCCGGAGATGAATTCCAGCTCTTCAATAGAGACCTCCCCAGTCGCCAATATTTCCAACGGCCCTGCTGGCAACAAGGTGTTCTCCTGTTCAACCATAATGGTCTGCATTCCAGAGAGATAACCATTAGTACAGCTCTCGGACACTAGAGCTGCTTGCCGAACGTCTCCTTCCTGCGTCAACAGATCCACTATTCCCTGCTGCATCTGGGGCAGATAATCTGCCTGATAATAGCCTCCCAAACAGGTAACTCCCCGTGCCAGAGATATTGTCAGAAAACAGCTAAAGACCGAAGGCATTAGTTGTCCCTGGCTTATCGCCTCAGCAAGGGGCTCTGCCTCGATACTGTAACGGTACTCAACACCATTATCGTCACAACCCCAGAGCATCCGCTGCCCCGAATCCTCAACCAGCATCAGAGGAATCCGGCGAAAACGTTTATCGACGCCCCAAAAACAAAAAGTACCGGACCCGGGCATCTGTTTCACTTCAGAAGCAAATCTCCCCTCCCAGCGCTGCTTCAATAGGCCCTGATCCCAGCACCCTGCAATGCTGTTCAGCCGCTGATAGACCCTTGAAATCAGCCGCTTATCAAAAAGTAGCGAGACTAAACTATCAGGATTCCGAAGGTCACGAAGCAGCAGTTTCTGTGTTAATTGCTCGAGTTCAATAGTGACCAATTGAGGCATCTTAGCAGAGGCTGCAAAAAGACGATTCCAGATACGTTCATTTAAGATCACAGATTGGGCAGAATAGCTCTGTTGAGCCTGAACCTCTTCCGACAGATAATCATCCCCTATCAGCTGCAACAAAGACTCGATTAAGGAGGAATCTGCACCTTGTGCAGCAACGTCCTGAACTCGCTTCAACACCGGCTTCAACATATTAGTATCAAGACCTTTTACCCGGGCCACCGGCTGTCGCCTTAATTTATTTGAGTGGAAAGGTATTCGTAATGGCCAGATCCCCTTATTACACTCAGTACCATATAAAAGAGCCCCCCGAGGATAGGTAACATTATCCAGTGGAATATTGGCACAAGAAAAAACAGGTATGGTTGATATTCCTTCAATCTGCCGTTTAGCCAGACCAAACAGCATACTTCCCTGCACTGACTGAGCAAAAAAATCGACCCCGTGATGATTCGCCGTCAGCACTACCGGATGCTTTAAGAAATCAGCAGCAGTTCGCTCTGCGAGCTGTTTACCTAACAAGGGTTCGACATACTCATGAATCACTTCTGCAATATCTGAGCAGGGTTGATAACTGACCTGACTCACCCTACATATCTGCTGAAGATACTCTGCAACGGAAAGAGCCCCTACCGATGATAATACCCGGTCAACCACCGGAGCCTGTCGACAAACAGTACTAAGAAGCTGCTCTGTCAGACCCTGTCCATCAGTGATAGCACCACTATTCATGCGTAATACCAACCGGCCTAATTACCTGGGAACCCCTTGGACCCCAGGTGAGAAGAGCAAACAGAATAGCCGTTATCAGATAAATAACACCAAACATCATAACGCCATTCTCAATATCTGTGGTTGCAATAATAGCCGCAAAAATAACCGGCCCGAGCATCTGGCCTATCCGGCTACTAGAGCGAAAGATCCCCATAGACTTTCCTTCACCATAACGACCAGTAACCTCCTGCTTTAGCACAAAGGCACTCTGTGCTGACAATACCAAACAGTTCGAAAGCCCTAACAGAAGAACTGATAGCGTAACCGCAACGACACCGTCAAGAACACCGAACACGAGAAATGCTCCACCGCCCAGAACGCAGCCCAAAATTATCGGCCCTCGTTTAGTTTCACTTTGATCCGCAAACCGACCAATAGCCGGGCCCAGCAACGCTAAAACCACGCCAAACAACATCAACACCTGCCCTATCGAGGCATCATTCAACCCTGCACGATTCAGATATACCGGACTGAAATAGTTCAAAAACCCAACTACCGCTATCGATGCAGGCATGCTACTGAAGAGTGTTGCCGCTAACACCTGGCGATCTAATAAAAAGCTTATAAAAGATGGAGAAGAGTTCGCTGCC
>JAIBDA010000121.1 GCA_024679635.1 Amphritea sp.
CTCTACCAACTGAGCTAATTCCGCGTCAAAAAAAATGGCGTCCCATAGGGGGTTCGAACCCCTGTTACCGCCGTGAAAGGGCGGTGTCCTAGGCCACTAGACGAATGGGACGCTGAGTGACTCTGTTTCCAGAAGACGGGGCGTATCATATTGATATGCCCTGTTTTGGTCAAGCCCTTTAGGCGGATTTTCTCGTATTATTTTCATCTATATAACGAACGAAGAACAACTTAAGACGTAACCGCTTCTTTTTCCGGTCTCTCATTAACCACAGTCGTATCGGTATCCAGCTTACCTGCGGCCTGAGCATCAACCAGCGCTTGCTCGGCATGCTCTGCCCTGCGGTCCAGACTGAAGTATGTAATACCCGCTCCAGCCCACATAGAAGCCAGCGCAATCCAGGCCGTAATAGAGAACGCTGAACCACCGGTAAGACCTGCACCAACCGCGCAACCCCCTGCCAGCATTCCCCCTACCCCCATAAACACTGCACCGACAATGTAACGCACCATACTACGGCCGTCTTTAAAGCCCTGCAGCTTAAAGGTACCTGACAGAATAGCGGCTAAAAGTGACCCCAGAAAAACCCCCGGCACCAAACCGACATCAAAGTCCATCGGTGCGCCGCCCGGAGTTAAAAAATACATCAGAGTATCTGCCGAGGGGCCGGTAAAGGTCATACTCTCAACCTGCGTCGGCTCAAACGCCTGATAAGACATATGATAGGTAAACCACCAGCCACCAACGACCAAACTGCCTAAACCGATCGCACCTATCCATCCCCAGGCTTTCAACTTGCTGCGTACTCCTATAGCGATCGCCACAGCAGCACACACAAGGCCAATATAAAACCCTGCATACTCACCCAAACCCAGATATGAAAGCGCTTCTAACCCACCGTCATCATGTAACAACCAACTCCCCGCCACCTCATCTCTGACCGGGGCAAACGCCCCCCTCAATGTGGCCTGAGCGGCCGTTGCAAATAAAAGCCCTGAAAAAAGCGCCCGCAGGTTTCCGGTCGCTGCCAATACCAGCAGGCGCGCACCACAACCCCGCGCCAGGACCATGCCTGAGCCAAACAGCACACCGCCTATAACAGCGCCTGACAGACTACCGTAGGAAGCCAGCATTCTTGAATCCGAAATATCCAGTTCACCCATCGACAACAGGGTCTGTGTACCCAGAACAGCGGCGGCAAACGTCAATAGCCAGATTGCCACTTTCGGCCCTAATTTACCCTGATAAAACTCTAAGACAGCTGCTCTAAGGCAAAACTGGCTGCGTTGAGCAAATATTCCAAACATGAATCCCAGCACCAGACCACCAAACGCCATAGTTTCTGATTCGCCCAGATAATCGATCAACCACTCAAAATCCATACTTACACCAACCGCCAGTCACGCTAGCGCGACCTTCACTGTCTAATTAATAACCAATGACGCATTATATAGATATAAGCTTATTACCGCTTGATATATATCAGCCAGTGCTCTTACCAAATAGTGTTAGTTCAACTAATTAGATATGAAAACATCTCTGTTTATAACGGTATCGCAGTACTGAATTTATCCCGACGCAGAGAGATCAATGTCCGAAACTTATTCAAATTAGAATCCGTGGACAGGTATTTACGAGTAAAGGCCTCATAGCTCTCCATATCCTCAACCATGAGCATCAACAGGAAATCCACCTCTCCGGTCACCTGATAGCACTGAGTAACTTCCGCTGCCCCATCCATTTTCCGCTTGAAAGCGTCATAAATATCCAGCTGATCTCGCACCATCTCAACTTCAACAATAATATTGATATAGCGACCAACCATTCGGGGATTTATCAGCGCCACTTCCGCCATGATAACCCCCTCCTCTCTCAAGCGACGCACTCTGCGCAGACAAGCGGGAGGCGATAATCCTATCTGTTCTGCCAGGTCCTGATTGCTGATTCGACTATCCAATTGCAGGATATTGAGAATACTCCGATCTATTCGATCCAGCTTATATGACATAAAGGCACTCGATAATGAAATTTTTAGAAACTAACAGATCACTAAATGAAATATTATTTCGTTTATAGGAAGTAATTAAAATAATAAGACATGATTCTCATTTAGACTAGCCTCAGTAATGAATTTTCCAGCGGAACGCCATCATGCGGCAGTTATTTAATCAATTTTTCTACCACACACTCCCCAGCCTGACCCGGGAGATCTATGAAGTATGCCTGTTGCTATTCAAAATAATGATTCCGGTGTTGATCGTCGTGAAGATATTGGAGGAAGTGGGCGCCATCCCTTATATCAGCCTGGCTCTGGAACCTGTTATGCACCTGGTCGGCCTTCCTGAATCCATGGGACTGGTATGGACCACTACCCTACTGACCAACATCTATGGCGGCATGCTAATTTTCTTTCAGCTAGCCCCACAGGAAAACCTAACCGTAGCGCAGGTTACCGTCCTCAGCAGCATGCTGTTAATCGCCCATAGCCTACCAATTGAGTTGCGTATAGTGCAGAAAGCCGGCGTCAGAATTATCGTCGCACTGCTAATCCGCATCCTTTCTGCACTGGCGCTCGGTATAGCTCTACACTTAAGTTATCAGTGGGGAGACTGGCTGCAACAACCCGTAGAACTAATCTGGCAGACGCCGGTGGTCGATGACAGTCTTTTAGGCTGGGGAGTAAGCCAGCTTAAAAGTTTTGCCATGATCATTCTAATCATCACTGCGTTGATGAGCCTGCTACGTTTTTTACGTTGGATACATATCGAACGACTGATGATCTGGCTACTACAACCCCTGTTGAAATTACTGGGGATCAGCACTCAGGCAACCTCCTTAACCATCATCGGCGTAACATTGGGACTATCTTTCGGCGGCGGGCTACTCATCCGGGAGGCTCAGAGTGGTCATATCAGCGCTAAAGACTGTTTCTCCGCACTCTGCCTGTTAAGTCTTTGCCACAGCGTAATTGAAGACACCTTACTGGTTATGACCCTTGGCGCTGACCTGTCTGGAGTTCTATGGGCACGGCTCGCTTTCAGCTTTCTATTTGTCGCCATCATGACCCGCTGGCTGAACTACACCTCCGAAGCATTCCAACAGCGTTGGCTTCTCAATTCTCTCAGCAACGCTGATAAAGATAACCTGAATGCGAACTGACACACAGGAACAAAACCGAGGGGTTCTGTTTGCACTATCCGCTTATGGGATGTGGGGGCTATTTCCTATCTATTTCAAAAGCGTTGCCTCTGTCAGCCCATTTGAGGTCCTCTCCCACCGGATTATCTGGTCAGTTGTATTCCTGACTCTGTTCATCATAATTTCTGGGCGCTGGCAGGAACTAATTCAAAATTTCCGTCAAAAACGTTTAGTGGCAAGCCTCAGTGTTTCAGCCATTTTGGTTTCCCTTAACTGGCTGGTGTTCATCTGGGCTGTCGGACAAGATCGTATTCTCGAGACATCGCTGGGATATTTTATTAACCCACTTATCAGCCTGCTGTTAGGCATGATATTTCTCGGCGAACGACTTCGAAAAGCACAGTGGATAGCAATCCTATTGGCTGTAGCAGGCGTAGGTTATCAACTTGTTCTGGTTGGTAGCCTACCCTGGGTCGCTCTGTTTCTCGCCTGTAGCTTCGGTTTTTACGGCTTATTGCGCAAACGTATAGTCGTTGACCCATTCTCAGGCCTACTAATTGAAACCTTGTTGCTCAGCCCTTTCGCCCTGCTCTATCTGTTCTGGCTGAACCAGCAAAACCAATTGGCATTTCTATCTGAAAGCATTGGAATATCCTGGCTACTTGTTGCTGCGGGTATTGTAACCAGTCTACCGCTTATCTGCTTTGCAGCCGGAGCGCGACGCCTGACTCTGACACTCAACGGACTACTACAGTACACTGCACCGAGTATCGCCTTTTTACTGGCTGTCGTTGTCTACCATGAACCTCTGGATTCAAATCGACTCGTCACCTTTGCA
>JAIBDA010000120.1 GCA_024679635.1 Amphritea sp.
GCCCTCCGGTGGGCCGGGTATGGATACGGCGGGTGCTCGTAAGGACTCCTTTACTGTCTATTCGATGGATAGCCAGAATCGGGTGGAAAATTTTAATCAATATTCGGATTACTAAGATGAAGAGCTTAGTAATATTGATAGCGGTTCTTTTATTGAATGGCTGTAGTGACTCAGAGCCCAGAGTTGAGGGACGTTGGTATAGCCAGTCGCAGGTCGATATGGGGAAGCGGTTGTTTCTTGATAACTGTGCCGAGTGCCATGGTGTAGCAGCGCAGGGAACCCGGAATTGGAATAAGCCCGAAGCGAATGGTAAATACCCACCGCCGCCCTTGAATGGTAAGGCGCATGCCTGGCATCATCCGTTAAAAGGTCTGAGGCAATCCATTACTAATGGTGGGATTGCCATAGGTGGCAGCATGCCTGGATTTGGCGATAAGCTTTCCGATGCTGAGACTGACGCTGTGATTAGTTTCTTTCAAAGTAAGTGGCCGCAACCAACCTATCAGGCCTGGATTGATCGAGGTGGATTAAACTAACGCCGTTAGGGATAAAAAAATCCCCCCTAAAGTTGCGTGGGCTGTTCAATATCCGTACAGTAGCGGCCTTGCCAGAAATCCGATCTCAGTGAGAGGTCGGGGAGTGGGAAAGAGAGATGGTTGAAAAAGTATATCTGAGCGCACAGGAATTACTTGAGGATTCCTACCGGTTGGCGCTGGAAGTCTATAATAGTGGCTTCCGTCCTGATTTTATTGTGGGTGTCTGGCGGGGTGGTACTCCGGTTGGCATCGCAGTTCAGGAACTGTTGGATAACCTGGATGTAAACACCGACCACATTGCGATTCGAACCTCTTCATATACGGGTATAGGTACGCGTAATAAAGAGGTACGTGTGCATGGTCTGGATTATCTGGTCCGTAACATCAATCAGTCAGATTCTCTGCTGATTGTCGATGATGTATTTGATACCGGCCTGAGCATAAAGGCGGTGATCGATACATTGAGAGAGAAGGCGCGTCTGAATGCGCCCCATGATATTCGGATCGCAACACCCTGGTTTAAACCGGTCAACAATAAGACCGATCTGGAACCTGACTACTACCTGCATAAATCGGAAGACTGGTTGGTTTTTCCGCATGAACTGCAGGGATTGAGTCGGGACGAGATGATGGCGAATAAGCCCGGTTTGAAAGCAATTTTTGAGGAATACGGCGTTTGACGCACTGATGTGAAATCAGCGTAACCGTAAGTCCAGAAAGTGAACCCTGAGCGTTGATATGAAAGCGAAGATTTTTCTTTGCTTAAAATATCTACAAATGCCAATGAATGCGGTATAATGCCGCGCATTTTACGCCCCTAACATTCGAGTGAAGAAATGGCTGACTTATCACACTACCGTAACATCGGTATTTTCGCCCACGTAGACGCGGGAAAAACGACCACTACCGAACGAATCCTGAAGCTGACAGGTAAAATCCATAAAACTGGTGAGGTTCACGATGGTGAATCTACTACCGATTTCATGGAACAGGAAGCTGAGCGGGGAATTACTATCCAGTCTGCGGCGATCACCACTTTCTGGAAAGATCACCGCATGAACATCATCGATACTCCAGGGCACGTTGACTTCACGGTTGAAGTATATCGTTCTTTGAAAGTTCTGGATGGCGGCATCGGTGTATTTTGTGGTTCTGGTGGTGTTGAGCCTCAGTCAGAAACTAACTGGCGTTATGCAGATGAGTCGGGCGTTTCCCGTATCATCTTCGTAAACAAGCTAGACCGTATGGGCGCTGATTTCCACCGCGTTGTAGACCAGGTTGAGAATGTACTGGCTGCTAAGCCACTCATCATGGTTCTTCCTATTGGTCGTGAAGAGGACTTTGTAGGTGTTGTTGACCTACTAACTCGCCAAGCTTTCGTTTGGGATGACTCTGGCCTGCCTGAAAACTTCGAGATCCAAGACATCCCTGCCGACATGGTAGAAGACGTTGAGATGTACCGTGAGCAGTTAATCGAAACAGCGGTAGAGCTGGATGACGATCTGATGATGGCTTACATGGACGGTGAAGAGCCTTCTATGGAAGGTATCAAGCGTTGCATCCGTGAGGGTACTCGTGATCTTAAATTCTTCCCAACGTACTGTGGTTCAGCATTCAAGAACAAAGGCATTCAGCTTATTCTTGATGCGGTTGTAGATTACCTGCCAAGCCCAACAGATGTTATCCCACAAGACCTTACCGATGAGTTCGGTGAAGCGACCGGCGAAGTGGCTACTGTTTCCACTGATGAGCCTTTCCGCGCGTTGGCATTCAAAATCATGGATGACCATTTCGGTGCTCTGACCTTTGTTCGTGTTTACTCTGGTAAGTTGAAGAAAGGTGATACCGTCCTGAACTCGTTCACAGGTAAAACTGAACGTGTTGGCCGTATGTGTGAAATGGAAGCCGATGAGCGTAAAGAACTTGATTCTGCTCAAGCCGGTGACATCCTTGCAATCGTAGGTATGAAAAACGTTCAAACGGGCCACACGCTGTGTGATCCTAAGCATGAATGTACACTTGAAGCGATGGTATTCCCTGAGCCTGTAATCTCGATTGCAGTTACACCTAAAGATAAAGGTGGAGCTGAGAAGATGGGTGTTGCGATCGGTAAGATGGTTGCAGAAGATCCTACCTTCATCGTTGAAACTGATGAAGACTCTGGCGAAACTATCCTGAAAGGAATGGGCGAGCTTCACCTGGATATCAAAGTAGATATTCTGAAGCGTACTTACGGTGTTGAACTGATCGTAGGTCAGCCACAGGTTGCTTACCGTGAAACTATCACTACACCTCTGGATGATTCTTATACCCATAAGAAACAGTCTGGTGGTTCTGGTCAGTTCGGTAAGATCGACTACCGTATTAAGCCGGGCGAGCAGAACACTGGCTTTACGTTCACCTCTACTGTTGTTGGTGGTAACGTACCTAAGGAATTCTTCCCGGCTATCGAGAAGGGCTTCAAGAGCATGATGGATACAGGTCCGCTGGCGGGCTTCCCTGTGCTTGACGTTGAAGTTGAGCTTTACGATGGTGGTTACCACGCGGTTGACTCCTCTGCGGTTGCGTTTGAAATCGCTGCGAAAGGCGCTTTCCGTCAGTCCATGCCTAAAGCGGGTCCACAATTGCTGGAGCCGATCATGAAGGTTGACGTATTCACCCCTGATGATCACGTTGGTGATGTTATCGGTGACCTTAACCGTCGTCGTGGCATGATCTTAGGTCAGGAAGCTGCAGGTTCAGGCGTTCGTATTAAAGCTGACGTTCCTCTGTCTGAGATGTTCGGTTATATCGGATCTCTGCGTACTATGACGTCTGGTCGTGGTCAGTTCTCTATGGAGTTTGCACACTACTCTGCATGCCCTAACTCAGTTGCTGATAAAGTAATTGCAGAAGAGAAAGAGCGTAAAGCTAACAAGTAATTGTTGCTGAAGCTCTGCTAAAAAAGCCCGCTATATGCGGGCTTTTTTGTGTCTGCTTTTTACAGTAGGAGAAGGTAGTGACTTGATCGGGCGCATGAATCGCTTTAATAACCTTTGGGTTAGCTAGTATTGTTGGATGTGGCTTGTCATTATTGCCACACTCTTGCCATAACTGACGGAACAGGGCTATGACTACCGCAAGTTGGTTGAAAACGATGCGCAATGTACTGGCTAGCTATAGTTATCCTGCGGTTTTGATTGATGTGGATTACAACGTCGTCGCGACCAATAAAAGCTATGACTTTCGTTTTGGTGGGCTTAGTGGTCACAGCTCTGCCAAATGTTTCTTTATTTCACACGGCTATCAACGGCCCTGCGATCTTGAAGGTGAGACCTGTCCTATGCAGGAAGCCCGTGATAGTGGTCATCGGGCTAGTGTGCTGCACATCCATAATACTCCGCAGGGTAAAGAGCATGTGGGTATCGAAACGATTCCCATCACCGATGATAGAGAGCAGGTCTATTTTATTGAGGTGATGAAGCCGATTCTGGA
>JAIBDA010000152.1 GCA_024679635.1 Amphritea sp.
ATGCTGATCAAACTTAATCTCTGACTGGAACAGTGTCTCATAATGATAACTGTCTTCCTGCTGAGGAAAAGTGAAATAAGCGGCTTTCAAATCCAGCCCAGAACCGATTAACCAACTGATAAAATGATGCCACATTGAGAGCCCGGTACGCACAATGGCCGGCGCTTCATTCTGCAGCATCTCCCGTACATCTTTATCAGGCACTGAACTGACCGGCGCAAATGAAATCTTAGCATAGCGCCCCTTACGGACCAGATAAGGTTTAACCATAGTACCGCGGCAGATCTCATAAAAAGCACTGCAACGGTAGATTGCACGTTCCAGGGTAGGGCAGTGGATTATGGAGTGGCACATCATCCGAAAAGTACCGTTGGGTACCCGCCCTCCTGATACCATACCAAAAGATTCATCCTGGGCTGTCCACATAATTCGCTGATACAGCTGACCGAATTTGATAGCAGAAAACTCAGTTCGCTGCTCAATTTCAGTCGGATCAATACCAACTTCTGACAACAGTTCTTTCAGGTTGTACCCCTGCTTATCAACTTGCGTAAGCAAATATCTGACATAGCCGGACGGCACTGTGATGGTTTTTTCCATCGTTTATCACTCTACTTCGTAATTGTTATTGTATTTTAGATACTGTTATAAGCTATTCTTTTAACTTATATCATTAAAAATCAAAAAAACAGCCCAGACATTTTTTGTCAGTAAAAATGACCGCTATTGTTATTGTGAATATAGCCATGGATAAAGGATTATCTATCCTGCCTTATATTCATATCACGAGTACTGCTCTGTTCGTTGACCAGCCAAGTTCGGATTAGAAGACAGGCAACGCCGGCACAGCCGGTGTAGCTGGACAGACAAAAATAACAAATGACCGCAAAGGTGAACAAAATGGCCCACAGATCGATAAGGACGTCAGCCCCCTGGCGCCCTGCCCCGACACGTAACAAGCTCTCGCAGAGCATATCCCTCGCACTCTTCACAGCGACACTGGCAACACCTGCAGCCGCTGTTGAATTTAATCTCGGGGAGATTGAAGGCCGTTTTGATTCGCAGCTGTCGATCGGTACCAGCATCAGGATGGAAGATGCAGACTCGCGCTTAGTTTCAAAAGCAAATTTTGGAACTGGTGAAGGTTCTGGTAGCTACGATGACGCAAACCTAAACTTTAAAGAGGGAAACGCTTTTTCTACTGTCTTTAAGGGCGTCCATGATCTTGAATTGAATTATGAGAATTACGGCGCATTTATTCGTGGAAAATACTGGTATGACAAAGAATTAGAAGACGGTAAGCGGCCTCACGGTAATACTTTAAACGCCTACTCATCCGGGCGCACATTAAGTGATGATGGTTTTAATGAGTATGCTCGTTTCTCTGGCGCTGAAATTCTGGATGCCTATTTTTTTGGTTCATTCGAACTTAACAATCAACCCTTAGATATCAGGCTAGGGCGTCAAGTAATAAATTGGGGGGAAAGCACTTTCATTCAGGGTGGATTGAATGCCATCAACCCGGTTGATGTCAGCGCAGTCCGTCGCGCAGGGGTTGAAGTTAAAGAAGCCCTTCTTCCAGTTAATATGGCCTTTGGCTCTCTGGGACTAACAGATAACCTAAGCATGGAAGCTTTCTACCAGCTTAAGTGGGAACCAACTGCCATTGATGGTTGCGGCACCTATTTTTCCACTAATGACTTTGGTGCTGAAGGGTGTGATGGCATCAGAATCCGTTCGACTTTAATTGCTCCAACACTACAGTCTGATGCAGCATACTTCGATACGGCTGGCGGTCTTTTTGTCATCAACAGACATGAAGATGGTCGTCGTGAAGCAGATGATGAAGGTCAGTTTGGTATAGCATTCAGGTATTTCGCTGAAGAATTAAATAACACAGAGTTCGGTCTCTACTTCGCCAAGTACCATAGCCGCTTACCCATCTCCAGCGGCGTAAAATATTTAGCCTTAGGGGTACCTGGTGTGTTCACTTCAGAATACTTCATTGAATACCCTGAAGATATCGAAATGCTTGGACTCAGTTTCAATACGACAGTCGGAACGGTTGCCTGGTCCGGAGAAGTTACGCACAAAACAAACGTACCTATTCAAATAAATGGTCCTCTATTAGTGGCCGCCATTCTAAGAGAAGGTCTGGGATCCAGCAGTGGTAATGCTGCCGCGGATAGCCTTATTGCCAGTTCTAACATAGGCGAAGATGTAAATGGATATAGCACCTTCGACGTAACTCAAGTACAAACCAGTTTTTTACAATTCTTTGATAATACCCTTGGAGCAAGTCGTTTAACTCTGATAGGCGAACTTGGCTGGACTCATATTAATGACTTCGATGAAGGAGCCAATGCGCTTAAATATGGTCGGCATGGCACCTTCGGATACGCAGCAGGAGAAACCGAGGGTTTTGTCACACAGGATTCTTATGGCTATGTAGTCCGGGCTAGTCTCAATTACTCAGATGTCTTTGCTGGCATTAACTTAACGCCTCAACTTAGCCTGAAACAAGGCCTCGAAGGGAATGGGCCTGAACCAGGGGCAGCTTTTCGCGAAGGTGAATCCGCAGCAACCTTCAGCCTGACCGCTGATTACCTGAATCAATACCAGGTACAGCTGGGCTACACTAGTTTCTTTGGTGGCGATTATAACGGCATTGAAGACCGTGATTACCTATCACTTAGCGCATCCGCTTCATTTTAATTGTTAAGGATTACAGGAGAATATTATGACGTTTAAATCGACTGCACTGATCCTTAGCTCAGCTATGGGTTTAAGTTTTAGC
>JAIBDA010000144.1 GCA_024679635.1 Amphritea sp.
CAGACATAACCTTTATCTTTGTTGAAACGGTATTCTGAACGCTGCGTCTGTGAGAATAACCAACCATTGATAGATTCCAGCACACGTTCGCCGGAAGTACGTACTGACCAGGCATCGGAAGTACAGTAGTAATCGGCCAGAAAGCTCTTCACCGCAGTCTCGCTGGCGATCTGGCTGACATTACTGCTGCTGATACCATCCGCAAGGGCCAGAGCGATACCCTTAAGGCTAAGCTGGGGCTCTTTAGGGATATATGCGCCATGAAAGTCCTGATTCAGCTCTTTTAAGCCTTTATCACTAAACTGACCTGTACTTATTTTTAGATGCAAATTCATGACTGAAGCACTCTGATTGCAGAAGGAGCCATATTAACCAAAGGCCCGTTCAGAAAATCCCGGAGGTCAGACAGACCACCGGGATTCAGGCAACTGTTTGGCTGTAATACAGGGTCTACATTGCCGCTACAGTTTTAGCTGCAGCAACTCTACGCTCTTTGCTTGTTTTAACGTGTGTCAGGTAAAGAGGCAAACCAACCAACAGAAAGCCACCTGCCAGATTACCCAGAGCCGTTGGTATCTCATTCCAGATCAGATATTCCATAATAGTGAAGTCACCACCCATGATCATAGAGAATGGGAACAGGAACATGTTTACAATTGAGTGCTCGAAAGCCATATAGAAAAACAGCATGATCGGCATCCACATCGCTGCCATTTTAGCGCCCGCCGAGGTAGATATCATGGCGCCAACAACACCCATAGATACCATCCAGTTACACAGCATGCCGCGGATAAAGATTGTGATCCAACCTAAGACTCCTTGCTCCTGGTAACCCAGGGTTCGCGCTTCACCGATAGCACTTACCTTAGCGGCGACAACCCCACCATCAACCTGATAGCCATATGTCAGAATGAAAGAAGCGAAGAAAGCAACCATCAAGGCACCCGACAGGTTACCGATAAAGACCAGCCCCCAGTTACGCAGCAATGCACTCCCTGTGCAGCCAGGGCGCTTATCAAGTACTGCCAGTGGTACCAGCGTAAACACACCGGTTAACAGGTCGAATTTCATCAGATAGAGCATGATAAAGCCAACAGGGAACAAACACGCACCCAATATCGCGCTACCGGTTTTTGTTATCACTGTAATAGCAAAAAATGCTGCCAGCGCAAGGATCGCGCCTGCCATAAATGCCCGGATATAAGTGTCTTTGGTGGACATAAATATTTTCTGTTCACCTGAGTCGACCATTTTGGTCGCAAACTCACTCGGTTCTAAGTAAGCCATCGTTTTACCTCATCTTGTTAATTAAAAAGTTAAGTAAAATAATTATCTGAATGTTCTCTCATCTTTTGCCGCATCCTGCAGAGCAAAAAAAAGCGCCCACCCCTCTATCACCAAAGTGATAAGGGGTGGACGCCTTTGTCCGAATTTTTCTAAGTTGTATTCGCCACGGTATTACCGCAACTTATTGTGCACTGCAGAATACATGCCTATAAACAAAAACATACTTATAAAACAAACAGATAAAAATATGACGCCTATTGCATTACAAGTTAAGCGCCCTGAAAAAGTGCAATTTGTACTCCGGTTTTGCACTAATATTATCCACAAGGGCAACAGAACATCTCCCCCCTGGTCTTACACAGCAGCACCCTCTTCTGATAAAAGCAGACTAGGAATAATCACGCCCTCCATACTGATAAGCGAACTGAAAACGCACTGAGCCATAAGATCAGTACGTTTACGGACATGAACAAGCAGTAACTAACAGGTTATGTCTGCTTTAAGCTGGAGATCGTTTATTCAGAATGGATAACTAATCTGACCTACCTAAGAGCTTCAGTATAAAGAAGCTCTTTTTGCATAGACCTCAGGGTTGAACTGAGGTCCTAATACGCAAACGAAGATAATAGTCATTATTTTTAGTATTTCGATCAAATCCCTTATCTTAATTACTAATTTGAAGGAATATCCGCAATACTTTCTCGTAAAATTTTCATAATCATTACCTCGCAACAGGAATCTTAAAATCCGGCAGCAGAGGCTATGGGCCTTCTAACCTGATACAGGTCAGAAATATTAGTTAAGACGAATAGCGATCTGCCTTAAATAGTACTACTTAGCCCGGTTTCAAAAATCGAACTAAGTAGTCACCAGGCATATCCTGCGACAACCAAAGGCATTGATAATTATGTATAAATTGAACGGTACTTTGACTCACTTCGCGAACCCTGTTGCCAATAGTGAAAACCTGTATTCTGATACGCAACGCGATGTAATCAGCGTTGCCAAGGCTTCAGAGGCAATTACAGACATCAAAACATGGCCTGCATATTCAGTGACCCCATTACACTCACTAACCGCAATGGCTAAAGACGCCGGGCTTGGTGCTATCTGGTATAAAGATGAGTCTCAGCGCTTTGGCCTGAAGAGTTTTAAGGCCTTAGGTGGTGCATATGCCGTCGCTTGCCAGCTGCAAAAAGTACTTGAAGAACGTTTAGGTAAACGACCAATCATTGCTGACTTATTGAACGGTAGCTTGAAAGAAGAAGTCGCTGGAATTGTGGTCAGCTGTGCAACCGATGGAAACCACGGGCGTTCGGTTGCCTGGGGGGCGCAGATGTTTGGTTGTGGATGCGTAATTTATATTCACCGCGATGTATCTGAAGGTCGCAAGAAAGCCATGGAGGCCTTTGACGCAGAAGTAATTCGTATTACGGGGAATTACGACGAGTCGGTACGTCAGGCTGATGCCGACGCTAAGGCTAATGACCGTATCATCGTTTCCGACACCAGCTATGAAGGCTATATGGAGGTTCCTAAGGACGTTGCTCTCGGCTACACCGTAATGCTGGCCGAAATTGTCGAACAACTCGATGGGGATATTCCGACTCATGTTTTCGTACAGGGTGGTGTCGGCGGTCTGGCTTCTGCGGTTGCAGGTTATTTTTGGGACCTTTGGGGTAATCGTCGTCCGCGCTTTATTATCGTTGAACCGGAACAGGCAAACTGTTTGCAGCTGAGCGCAAAAGCAGGTGAGCCGGTGGTAGTCGAAGGCGACCTG
>JAIBDA010000015.1 GCA_024679635.1 Amphritea sp.
CTTAGATTAGCGAGACCGGGGCTGTTTTAGCGGCAGGAAGTATTCAAAAACAAAGACCAGCAGAGAGGACAGGGCGATAACTTTAGCGAATAGTTGAGCCTGAGGATAACCTCCATCATGACCTCCCAAAATCATCAGGGCAGCTGTCAGGAGCAAGAAGAGGATAAACAGGTGCATTGGTACACGAAAACCCAATGAGAACCTCTGCGCTGTCTTAATGGCAGCAACCGTCACCAGTATACCCAGTGCGCTACCCACTAAAACATCGATCGGCCAGTGAGCCGCAACCATAACCCGGCTCAATGCAACCAAACCGCCTATCAACAACAAACCAACACGAAGAGCAGGGTTGTTGAAGAAGTAATAGGCCGTTGTGACGAAGACCAACGCCGACAATGAGTGTCCCGATGGGAAGCTGCCATTTCTCAGCGCCCGGCCCACCAGATTGTAATCATCGGTTAACAAGGTGACCGGTGGCCGGGCAGCATCGAACAAATTTTTAAAACCATGGGTCGCGAGTGTGCCATAAACCGCAGCGATCAAGAGCACCCATAATATGGCAGGGTTACGCCGAGCCACTAGAAGTGACAGCGACAATACCAATGTGGTGTCCCCCATAAATGTCACGATCTGCCAAAAAGTCGAGGGCAGATAGGGGGTAAACTGATTCAGCAGATGGAAAGCACCATGGTAGCCAGCTATTAGCCAGAGCACCAGCGCTGTACCCAGTAAGATCAACGCTAACAGGGTTAAACGAGTCAGCGCCTGTTGATCAGTCTGCTGATTAAAGCGCTGTTGTGCGCTCTTCAGCTGATCGGGCAATCCAGTAACCATAAAACACTGTTTAATCTGCGTTAGCAGGCTTTGCATCTTGCCACTCCATTAACCGAATACCGCCTTTGCTGTACAGCGGGGCTAATACAGCCTCGGGATGACGCTTCAGCAATTTTTTCAGATTATCCGCATCGGTAAAGATAAGATCTCCCGGCTTCGGATTTTTCTCTTTGGGTGTAATCGCATCGCGGTAAACACTGAAAGTAGGCATATGCAAACCATAGGCGACAATATTCTCACCCGCTCGGGTTTTAGCAATATAGGCCGCTTCCTGAACCGGCTCTTGCTGCAACCCTGCCATCACTTGAATGAAAAAATTGAAAACAAACAGCGTCTGAATAAAGCCAATGGCCACAAACTTAACCGGTCTTTCCAGCTTTGAACTGAAGGTAATACCCGTAACCAGTAGTAACGCAATAACGCTGGCAATTAGGTAAGGCATCCCAACAACATCCCAAACCCGGCCCAACATCTCCTGCTCATAAAGCTTGCGACTATTGCCTGCTGCAGACTCAAGAATCCAGGGCAGTGCGAGCATCAGGATAAAGAACACTAACGGAAAGACCAGCCCCCAGCTACGGAACAGGCGGTCACGATAATGGGCAAACAGTAGCAGTAAACCGGAAATACCATAGACCACATAGTGAGGCAGCTGAGTACCTGAAACTGACACCAGGGCAAACACAACACCCAGCCATATCATAAGATAAAGAGTAAGTGAGTCCTTACAATACTCACGCAGATTACGTAGCAGAGTAAACAACGCTGCACTAAACGGCAGCAACACCAGTGGCAAGGCTATGAGGTAATACCAGAGTTTACCGCCATGACCTTCGCGAGTGTCACTGAACCGGTTAAGGTTATGATCTAGTAGAAAGCCTTTGAAAAAACCCATCCCCTGATCCTGATACACCAGCCATAACCAGGGGGTCAGAATCAGCAACAGTAATACCCAGCCTGGCAGATAGAAGATAGCCGTCAGCCAGCGCCGCCACTGCCCCTGAACCACAAAGAAAATACCGCTGACCAATAACGGTATCAGCACCGCTACAGGCCCTTTGGTCAACAATCCCAGCGCCATCCACAGATATACCCGTAATAACAAAAAGCGCGATGATTCTGGCTGTTGCCAGTAGCGCCAGATATCGAGGACCGTGAGAGTGAGAAAGAGGTTTAACCAGGCATCCGCAATAGCCCCTTTACCGATAATACCGATCCAAAGCGTATTCGCCATAATCAGTACAGTAAAGAGCGCGGTGTTGCTATCCCACTGCTGACGGGCAAACCGATAACAGGCCAGCATCCAGCAACTAGCGGCGATAGCCGAAGGCAGTCGTAAAGAGAATTCACTCAGGTCGAACAGGGAAACACTCAGCGCCTGAAACCAATAGCTTAAAATAGGCTTATCATAGCGGGGTTCGCCGTCCAGATAGGTCGCGGCAAAGTTATTGTTGGCGAGCATCTCGCGAGTTGCTTCTGAGAATGCCCCCTCATCCAGATCAAAAAGAGGAAACCCCCAGATATTCCAGAAAAAAGCAAAAAAGACTGCTGCGAACAGCAGTCCATAGTGAAGCGTTTTACTTTGGCGCAGTGTCGGCGTCATGCGCTGTCATCTCGTCCATTACGTTAGGCTGAGGATTAAACCACTGTCCCTCTTCATCATCACTAAGCTTTTCACGCAGCGTATAGCCACGGGTATTCGATGTTTCGAAGAAGATTCGGGACATCATTTCAGCCAGTACACCGGTGGTAATAAATTGCAGCGAAACCACCAGCAGGAAGATACCCACCATAAATAATGGACGACTGCCGATATCTTCACCAAGGAACAACTTGACCATAACCAACCAGGTCATAATCAGCGAACCCAGCATGCCCATACCTAAGCCAAGGTAACCAAAAAAGTGGCCAGGACGCGCTTTAAACTTCAGGAAGAAGAAAACAACTAACAGGTCTAGAATCACGCGAAAGGTGCGTGATAAACCATACTTAGATTCACCAAACTGACGAGCATGATGATCAACAACAGTTTCACCGATCCGCTCGGGCTTAGTAACGGAAGCGACCCAAACAGGGATAAAACGGTGCATCTCACCAAACAGTCGTACCTGCTTAATGATGCTGGCACGATAAACTTTCAGACTACAGCCATAATCGTGCAGGCGCACCTTAGTTACTTTGGCGATCAGGCGATTAGCCTGACGAGAGAAGAATTTGCGGGTCGATTCATCTTCCCGTTTCTTTCTCCAGCCCTGAAGCATGTCCAGATCGCGCTCTTCCATCTCAACGATCATCCGTTGGATATCGCCGGGATCGTTCTGCAGATCACCATCCATTGTAACAATAATTTCGCCACGGGCAGCGTCAATACCAGCCTGCATAGCTGCGGTTTGACCAAAATTACGCTGTAACTCGACCACTCTTAGGTGATCGCCCCATTGCTCCTGCGCTTGATTAAGGCGAGCAACAGTCTGATCCGGACTACCATCATCGACGCAAACAAGTTCCCACTTACCGGTATAATCACTGAGAGCCTCATGTACCCGCTCAACCAGCGGAAATACACAGTCCTCTTCTTTATACATCGGTACGACGATCGATAATGATTTCATAATTTACCCGGATCTAGGCTATTCAAAATTTAAAGCGGACTCTATCACAAAGCCCCGTTGATATGAAGGTAATGCCCGTGACTGCTAGCATTGCAGGCTACTCTACCTCTGCCTTTAATGAAGAATGACGGTTAAATATTTTCGCCACCAACCAACCTAACAGAAAAGCTGCAAATGACATCAGTAATAGAAACAGGTGCAGCTGAACAGCCACTTTCAGCAGTGCAGTCGTATCAATAGAATACAGTTTGCCCGCCAACACAAAAGCCGCCTCAAACGTCCCTGAGCCCGCCACCCCATGGATCGGCAGGATAGATGACAAGTCAGCAATAGCCACACTGGTTACGGCCTGAGCCAAGGTCAGTTGTGATAGCTGTAACACCACCCCAAGAAACGCCAGCAACTTAGTTAGCCAGACAGCATAAGTGGTCAGAACAATCGCACCAAAGTGACCGCCACGCGTAGGCAGATCATTGAACGCCTGTGCCAGCTTAGCTAACTTCGGGCTACTGAAGTGGCCCAACAACCAGACCAGCAACCGCTTACCACGATCAAACAGCAGCAAGCCAAACAGCGTAACGAGCATGATAGCCATGGAGATCATCTGATTTGACTGCCACAGGGCCAGCACACCCGCAATTGATAGCAGGGCCACCAGGTCCAGTAGTCGGTATAAAAGCAGGTGCGAGGAAGATTCCACCACGCCGATGCCAAAATACCGCTTAATCAGTACCGGAAACGCCACCTCTCCGGTGCGCATCGGCAGCAGGTTATTCAATAAATTATGATTAGTACTGAGATAAAACATCTGCGGATAACGAGCGGCAGGGAGTTCAAAGCTGATTTTAATTCTTAACGCACGTAGCGCATTACTAGAGAGTGACAAAATGACCAGTAAGGTTAAGGTTCCCGCTGAGAAACCCTCCCATGAGGTCAGCAGGCTATACCAGCCAATCTGATACTCGACCACCGCCAGGGTGATCACCAGGATCACCGCCGACAGCAGCAGTTTAAGCAGTTGAGAACGGCTCATCAGCTAATTACTTCGCCTTTCGCCTGCAGATCTGCATGATAGGAAGAGCGCACCAGCGGACCACTGGCAACTTGTGAAAAGCCCAGTTCTTTCGCTACTTGTGCATATTCATCGAACTCTGCAGGCGTTACATAGCGATCTATCGGCAGATGATCACGGCTAGGCTGCAGGTACTGTCCGATAGTCAACATATCCACATCATGTGCTCTAAGGTCTTTTAAAACCTCGAAGATCTCTTCTTTAGTTTCACCCACACCTACCATCAGACCCGACTTAGTTCGAACATCAGGACAGCGCTGTTTATATTTTTTCAACAGCTCTAATGACCACTTATAGTCAGCTCCAGGACGCACTTTCCGGTACAAACGCGGTACAGTTTCCATATTATGGTTAAAAACATCGGGAGGTGTCTGCTGCAAAACATCCAGCGCGACATCCATACGACCCCGAAAATCAGGCACCAACGTTTCCACCTGAATCGACGGCACCGCTTTACGGGTTTCAGTAATACAGCGGGCAAAGTGCTCTGCCCCTCCGTCACGCAAGTCATCACGGTCTACCGAGGTGATAACCACATAACGAAGTTCCATATCAGCTATGGCTGCAGCCAGCTCATGAGGTTCATTCTCAGGAAGAGGCTTTGGTCGACCATGGGCAACATCACAGAACGGACAACGACGGGTACAGATATCACCCATAATCATGAAGGTCGCAGTACCATGGCTGAAACACTCACCCAAATTAGGGCAACTGGCTTCCTCGCAAACAGATGCTAATTTATGTTTACGCAGCTTATTTTTAATTCCCTGAACCTTAGGCGTAGTGCCCAAAGAGACCCTTAACCACTCAGGCTTACGCAGAATCTGATCCCGCTCTGTCGGTATAACTTTCACCGGGATACGAGCGACCTTTTCTGCCCCGCGCAATTTCACACCCGCTTCGGCGCGCTTGGGCTTAACTTTTTGATTCTCAGAACTATTAATTTCAGAGCTTTGAGACTGAGCACTTTGCAACTTATCACTATTATCTGACATCTATATCTTCCAGCGAATTAGCATTGGTGCGCTCGATGTAGCCGAGTCTTTTCACCAGTATTTCTATAAGTGAATCTTTAACGAATTCCCGATCAATATTGTCCGCTATATTAGTCAGACGGGTAACTGCCATACCCGCATAGCCACATGGGTTTATCCGATTAAAGGGCTCCAGATCCATATCCAGATTAAACGCTAGCCCATGGAATGAGCAGCCTTTACGTACCCGCAATCCCAGCGAGCAAATCTTTGCTTCATTGACGTAGACACCGGGGGCATCAGGCTTGGCATACGCCTCGACACCGAAACCCGCCAATAACTCGACAATACTGGCTTCCATCCGTGCAACCAGCTCTCTTACTCCAAACTTTTTCCGCCGCAAATTAAGCAACAGATAAACCACCAGCTGTCCCGGCCCGTGGTAAGTGACCTGACCGCCCCGATCAACCTTAACCACCGGAATATCACCAGTGGTTAACAGATGCGATTCGTTGCCGGCCTGCCCCTGAGTAAACACAGGATGATGTTCCAGCAACCAGATTTCATCTACTGTCTCAGCGTCTCGAGTGGCGGTGAAATTCTGCATCGTCAACCAGGTGGGTTGATACTCAACTAACCCCAGGTCACGAATAACTATTTTTTCAGGTAACTGGACTACCAAAGGTTCAGACGGCGCCATCAAATCACCATCTGTACGCGACCAGTCGCTTTCAACGCTTTATGCATCGCATCCAGCTGATCGGCTCCGGTAGCGGTAATCTTCATCCGCACAGAGGTAAAGGTGCCTTTTTTACTGTCCTGCTCATCAACCTTACTTAGATCCAGATCCGGGGCATATTGACGAACAATATCGATCACCAGCTCTTTAAAATCAGGCCCTGCCCGGCCAATTATCTTAATCGGATAATCCGCACAGGGAAATTCAATTTTGGGTGCTTCTTGCTCAGTTTGCTGGGCCATAACTCTCTCTCGGTCACTCAACCTTTCATCAGGTCGCGCTGATAACAGGTAAATAATTCAAACATACGAGCCCATAACGGCCCTTTCTTTCCATCAGCCACCGGCTGACCATCAATTTCAAGCACCGGAACTACCGCCCGGGTGGAGCTACTAACCCAAACCTCATCTGCAGCTAGCAGACGCTCATAATCGATATCAACTTCCTGCGCAGGAATACCGTTTTCATCGGCTAGCTGTAATATCAGCTCCCGGGTGGTGCCGCCAAGAATATCTGAACCTCGCTTCGGGGTATAAATCACCCCCTTATCGACCAGAAACAGGTTACAGGAAGCCCCTTCAGTTAACAGCCCATCCCGAATCATCAGAGCTTCTTCTACGCCGGCCTGACGAGCTTGCTGCATCACCAGGATATTCGGTAACAAGCCAGTGCTTTTGATATCACAACGCCCCCAGCGCAGGTCTGCGGTGACTATTGCCCGGACACCGTCAACTGAATCGAGGCCCGCGTCATAGATATCTTTTATAGGGCTACAACTGGCAAACACCGTCGGGGTCATATCCTCATCATAGATGTGGCTTCGGCTACCCGAACTCCCCCGACTAATCTGCAGATAAACCGACAGATTACCTCCGCCATTCAATTCAACTAATCGGGTCAGAATCTCTTTCCAGTCAAACTCTGCACTGATCTGAATCCCTCGCAAACTATGCCCGAGGCGCTGCAGATGCTCATCCAGCCGAAAGCCCTGACCCTGATAAAAAGGGATCACTTCATAAACGCTATCGCCAAACAGAAAACCCCGGTCAAAGACAGAGACCTGGGCTTTGTCTGCCGCGATATATTCACCGTTCAGATATACAGTTTTCATCTTCGTTTAACGACAGATGCCCGGACTTAGTCCATTCCTAAGCCCGGGCATCTATTCCTCAGAGCCGGCTGCTCAGTTGATCAGATTATAAAAGAATAGCGCAATTGCATCCCAGATACGCTGTAACAATCCCGCTTCATTAATACTTTCCAGGGCTACAACCGGAGCCTCTGCGACAAGTTTGCCCTCTAGCATCACTTTCAGAGTACCGAAACTCTGACCTTTCTGTATCGGTGCTTTGATTACTTTATCCAGATCCAGAACCGCCCGCAGTTGCTCACTCTCACCGCGGGGAATGGTTATCGCCATCGCGTTAGTCAACCCAACGCTTAGCTGATCCTGCTGACCCGCCCAGACCTTAGCTGTTTCCAGTACCTGACCGGCATCGTAAAGTTTATGGGTGCGGAAGTAACGGAATGCATAAGCAAGTAGCTTCTGACTCTCCTGAGCCCGTGCTTCCTCACTATTCGTCCCCATAACCACGGTAATCAAGCGCATACCATCACGTTTAGCGGAGGCTACCAGGCAATATCCTGCGGCGTCAGTATGACCGGTTTTAAGACCATCAACTGAATCATCACGCCACAATAGCTTATTACGGTTTGGCTGACGGATTTTGTTGTAGGTGAAATATTTTTCAGAATAAACGCCGTAATGCTCAGGGTAATTTTGAATAATAGCCTGAGCCAACACCGCCAGATCTTTAGCCGAAGAGTAATGTTCCTCAGCAGGCAAACCGGTAGCATTCATGAAGTGACTGTTATTCATCCCCAACTGAACAGCATGCTGATTCATCATGTCAGCAAAGGAAGCCTCGCTACCTGCGATATATTCCGCTACAGCCACGCTGGCATCGTTGCCCGACTGAATAACAATGCCTTTCATCAGGTCACTCAGCAATACCTGAGTCCCTTCCTGAATAAACATCCGTGATCCTGGCGCACGCCAGGCTTTCACCGATACGGGCACCAGATCTGTTTTACTAACGTTCCCCTTAGTCAGCTCTGATTCCAGGATATAGCTGGTCATCATTTTAGTCAGGCTGGCAGGTGGAAAACGCTCTTCCTCTCGATTAGCCATAATCACCTTACCGGTGTCCGCATCAATAACGATATAGGCACGGGCGGCAACCTGGGGCGGAGCTGGTGTTATCTTTGCAGCCTGAACAGGCAGAGCAAATATAACCATCAGCAGCAGGGCAGAACGAAGAGCAATTTTTTTAATCATGGTTTTAGATGTACTTTAATTTACGGTTACAGAGGATCCAGATACTGATGGGACCTAAAAATCACATAATGGTTCTTTACGGTTTAAATAACATTTTTTTTGGCTGCGCTTAGTCTACCAAATGTGGCCGCAGATAACCTGCCGCTTCTATTCTGGACACCAGCTCAGCCAGATTCGCATTCAGCTGCACCGGGCCTACCTGAACTCGATAAAGTGTCCGATCCGTCAATTTAAGCGGAACCACACGTAGCTGATATCCTGGAAGCATCGCCCGCAGCTGATTAACCGCTTCAGTCGCGGTTGCTTCTAAGCCAAACGCACCGACCTGAAGGAAACGGGAAGCCGGGGCAGAACCATTTACAGCAGACACCGGGGCTGGCGTTGCGGCCGGTAGGGCACGCACCGCAGCAGAGGATCCACTCCAGCGTTTAGGATCGATCGCTTCAACTTCAATCTTCGCGGTTCCCTGCCCCAGCATATCGAGTTTGGACGCTGCGGCATAAGAGAGATCTATAATTCGACCACCATGGAAGGGGCCCCGATCGTTAACCCTAACGACGACTTTGCGGCCATTACTCAGATTAGTAACCTGAACATAACTGGGCAATGGCAACGATTTATGTGCTGCGCTCATCGCGTACATATTGTAAGTTTCGCCATTTGAGGTTTTATGCCCATGAAACTTTTTACCATACCAGGACGCGACCCCACGCTCTTTGTAGCCAGCACTGGATGACATTACATGATAGCTTTTCCCCAGCACCGTATAAGGACTCTTATTGCCGCCCCGACTTTTCGGTTCAACCCGGGGGACCGCATCCGGCACATTCGACACATCTACTTTACTGGAAGGCCCATAATCCTGCTCAACAGCATAACGACCACTGGAAGAAGAACAACCGCCAATAATCACCAGCATTGTCAGCGCAATCAGATTAAGGAAGACTCTTTTCATCGTTTACCCTGCGACCCCATTGCGTTTTTTTACTACCGCCTGGCTTAATTCATACACCGCCATAGCGTAGAGGCGACTGTGATTATAGCGGGTAATTACATAGAAATTATGTAGCCCGAACCAGTGCTGAAACTCGCCCTTGGATTCCATCCGCAACAAAGTTGCCTTATCCTCTTTATTGAGCCCCTGACGGGTATTAATTCCTCGTCGAGTCCACTCCTCCAGGGTAACTTCCGGTTTAAGGCCCGCATTAATCCAGGTTTCATCCGCCAACTCACGTATCACCACATTACTGCGCACCGGCTCACCGGCTTTCCAGCCATGAGCATTGAAGTAGTTAGCTACGCTACCGATTGCGTCAACGGGGTTAGTCCAGATATCTTTTTTGCCATCACCATCGAAATCAACGGCAAAGCTACGAAAACTACTGGGAATGAACTGACCAAAACCCATCGCACCGGCATAAGAACCTTTTAGACTGAATGGATCAGCCTTCTCATCCCTCAGAAGATAGAAGTATTCTTTCAGCTGGCCTTTAAAGAATTTACCCCGCGGCGGATAATCAAATCCCAGCGTAGAAAGGGCATCTATTACCCGGTAACTACCCATGTTGCGCCCATAACGGGTCTCCACACCGATAATCGCCACAATGATTTCTGCCGGAATACCGTAGGTTTTTTCCGCCCGTTCCAATGCCTTTTTATACTTCCCCCAAAACTCAACGCCTTGATTGATGCGTTTATCCTTGAGAAATATATTACGATACTCGCCCCAATTCAGGCGTTTTTCCGCCGGACGGGAGATAGCTTTAAGAATGCTTTCCTTACGTTCTGCTGAACGCAGAATGGTTCTGATGTTATCCTCATCAAAACCCTCTTTACCCATTTCGGAGATAAACTGTTGCGCCCTGGGATGATCGCCATAGCCATGCGCTACAACCTGTGGCACCCACGCAAGTCCGGCACTCAGTACAACTCCGGCCAGCAATCCTGAAATTTTAGCTCTGAACATATATCTCCACCTTTTGAGGCTGCTTCATTAAGGTCTTAACCTTGACCTCTCACCAGGCACAATCGCAACCTGGCATCCCTTACTTGATTAACACTGGCCCGAGTAGCATTGACTCAAACAACCATCAGTCGAAAGAGTGACTGTATCACAGAGTCGCGACTACAAAACCGCTCAATTACTATGCTTATTCTTAGCCAATAAGACAACTGTTAGTGACTGATCATCTGTCTATGTGCCTGCACCGACATTAACAGACCAAACCCCGCCATTAGCGTCACTATCGAGGTGCCGCCATAACTCACTAACGGTAACGGCACACCTACTACAGGTAATAAGCCACACACCATGCCGATATTAACAAACACATAGACAAAAAATGTCAGCGTAACACTGCCGGCTACCAGCCGACCAAAGCTATCCTGAGCTTTAGCCGCAATCACCAAGCCTCTGGCAATAATCAACAGATAGATAAATAGTAATAACAGTACCCCGATCATACCCAGCTCTTCCGCCATAACCGCGATGATAAAATCGGTATGACTTTCCGGCAGAAAGTCCAGCTGTGACTGGGTACCCAACATCCACCCCTTGCCATCGATACCCCCGGAGCCAATCGCTGCTTTTGACTGGATAATATTCCAACCCGCTCCCAGAGGATCACTTTCCGGGTCGAGAAAAGTTAATACCCGCTGCTTCTGATAGTCCTTCATCACCATCCAGAGCCCGGGCAGGCCAGTGGCAGCAACCGCTAAAGCACCAAAGATATAGCGCCAATAGATACCTGAAAGCAATAAAACAAACACACCTGAAGCGGCTATCAGCAAGGAAGTACCCAGATCTGGCTGTTTCATAATCAACACCACCGGCATAAAGATCAGTACCAGTGAAATCATAATATGACGGAAACTTGGCGGCAGTGGACGGTTAGCCAGATAACCGGCAATCATTAAAGGCAGCACCAGCTTAACAACCTCTGCTGGCTGAAAACGGAATCCCGGCAGCGCAATCCAGCGCTGCGCACCTTTAGCACCCACACCAAACAGCAAAACCGCCACCAACAACCCCAGACTAATCACATACAATGCGGGCGCCCAGCGGGCAAACAGCCGGGGCCGCATTTGCGCCAGTAATATCATGATAAAAAAACCGGCGGCCATCCGAATCGCCTGACGGACCACATAGTCCATATCGCCCCCTGAGGCGCTATACAGAACCAGTAAGCCATAGCCACAGAGAATCAAAATCAAGAGCAGCAACCAGGCATCCAGACGGGTGTGGGACCACAACCCCCGGCGACGGGCCAGGTGGGGCTGGGCATCCGGCATACTGCGCTGAAAATCAGCCATTTATAAAACCCTTTCCAGTTCTTTCATGTCTGCATCCTGCTGCTTTAACGTCATGAACGCATCGATAACTTCTCTGGCAATAGGGGCAGCAGTACTGGAGCCGCCACCGCCATTCTCTACAATAACAGAGACAGCGATTTCGGGTTTATCTGCCGGAGCAAAAGCGATAAACAGTGCATGGTCACGGTGTCGCTCAGCCAGACTCTCCGCATCATAAACCGCATCCTGTTTAATGCCTACAACCTGGGCCGTACCGGTTTTTCCCGCTATCTGAAAATCGATTCCTTTGCCGACTTTTCTGGCGGTACCTCTGGGGCCATGCACCACCGCAATCATTGCATCAATAATCTTCTGCCAGTACTTGTCGTTTTTCAGTTTAATATCGGGAAGCACGGCACTGGTGCCTTCCAGACCACTGATATCAATAATGGTGCCATCTACAATCGTATTGCCATCACTCTGGCTATGCTGCATCACCCCTTTCAACATCCGCGGCTGCTTCCAGACACCACGGTTGGCCATCACCGCTGAGGCGGTGGCCAGCTGCAGTGGGGTGGTTAGCATCCAGCCCTGCCCGATACTCAGATTAAGAGTATCTCCAGAGTACCAGGAGCCACGGCCGGTTTTCTTTTTCCAGGCTTTGCTAGGCAAAATACCGGGCAACGCCTCCGGCAAATCAAGACTGGTTACCTGACCCAAACCGAATTTACCCAGATAATCTGAAATCACATCGACGCCGGCACGGTTTGATACATCGTAAAACCAGACATCACAGGACTGGTAAATGGCCATCTCCAGCCCAACCTTGCCATGTCCCCCGCGTTTCCAGTCGCGATAGTGACGACCACCTTTAGTCAGCGTAAAGAAACCGGGGTCGTGTATTGTATGGGCAGGACTGACAATGCCACTGTCAACAACACTCATCGCAACCATTGGCTTGATGGTAGAGCCCGGTGGATACTGCCCCCGCAATGCCCGATTAAACAACGGCAGATCAGGTGACTCACGCAACGCTTTGTAAGCTTTGGTACTAATACCGGTCACAAATAGATTCGGGTCATACCCTGGGTTACTAACCATCGCGAGTATCCCGCCGGTTTTAGGGTCAATAGCCACAATCGCTGCACGACGCCCCTCTACCAGTTTTTCAGCAGCCTGCTGCAGCCTGATATCCAGATGTAGCACAATATCTTTACCCGGCACTGGATCAGCACGTTCAAGCACCCGCATCACCCGCCCCCGGGCATTAGTTTCCACCTTGTGATAGCCGACATCCCCATGTAACAAGGGCTCGTAAAACTTCTCGATCCCCAGTTTACCGATGTAATGGGTAGCACTGTAGTCAGTAGAATCAACCCGCTTCAGCTCTTTCTCATTGATCCGCCCAACATAACCCAACGCATGCACCAATCCGGCACCGAAAGGGTAGTATCGAATCAAATCAGCCTCTACCTGAACCCCGGGTAAACGCTGATAATTCACGGCTATCCGAGCAATTTCATCATCGTTCAGACGAAACCTCAAAGGCACCGTCTCATATGGCCGGCGTCGCTGTTTGAGCCGTTTACGAAAAGACTTTAACTCTCGATCGGTGACAGGGATTAGTTTTTGCAGTTCGACGAGGGTCGCTTCAATGTCACTGACCTTCTCTTTCAGAAGAGTGACACTATAGCTGGGGCGATTTTCTGCTAGTAAGGTGCCATTTCGGTCATAAATCAAACCACGGGTAGGGGCGACTGGTTTAAGCTGAACCCGGTTACCATCTGACAGCGCAGCCAGATTGTCATGCTGAATAACCTGAAGATAATACAACCGGCCGATCAGAACCCCCATCAACACCAGCACAACGACAAAGGCTATCAGAGCCCGGGACAAAAACACCCGCCCCTCTTTGGTATGGTCCTTCAGGCTATCAAATGCTGACATCTAAGCAATTCTTCACTGGCTAATTGACTACTTATTTATGATATGGATGGCCTTGAAGGATAGTCCAGGCCCTATAAAGCTGTTCCGCTAACAGAATACGCACAAGAGGGT
Organism: Amphritea sp.; assembly: GCA_024679635.1. The sequence goes on from JAIBDA010000015.1 coordinate 13,919, forward strand.
GAGGGAGCGTCAGCCCTGAAAGTGACCATTTCTGGTCAGCAATCGCGACACACGCCGGTGACAAACCGTCAGGCCCTCCCACCAACAGACAGACATTCTGTCCTGACATCTGCCACTGTTCGGCCTGTTCAGCCAGTTGCTCAGTGCTCCAGTTCCGGCCACCCACTTCCAACGCGATGATTCGATCACCTTTAGGTATCGCCGCCAGCACCAACTCACCCTCCTGCCTTTTAGCACGAGCCAGGTCAGCCCCTTTACCCCGGTGCCCCAATGGAATCTCCACCAGTTCAAGACTAAATTCGTGGGGTAAGCGTTTAACATATTCGTTAAACCCTTCTGTCACCCAGCCAGGCATCTTGGTACCCACAGCGATGAGGCGTATTTTCATGGCAGAACACTAAATCCTTATTGCGTAAGGGAGAAATTAATTAACAGAACCCTGCTCTGCTTCATCGAAACCCCATAGACGTTCCAGGTCATAGAAGCTACGAGCATCCGGCATCATCACGTGCACTACCAGCTCACCCAGGTCTACCAGCACCCATTCACCGGTATCCAGCCCTTCTATTCCCAGGGGCAGCAATCCCTGATGCTTCATCTCTTCCTGAACATGCTGTCCAATAGACATCACATGACGCCTAGAGGTTCCGCTGGCAATAACCATTCGGTCAGTGACCGTCGATTTATTGGTAACATCGATTTCAACGATGTCACGTGCTTTCATATCATCAAGGGCTTCACGTACAGCGCTGATTATCTGATCCATTTCCATTAGTAATTATTTACCTTCATTATTAAAGCCGTATAGCTTATTTTTTTGTATGTAGTTCCATACCGCGTCCGGTATCAGATAGCGTGGCGAACACCCTCCTCTGATCAGCTGACGGATCTGGGTAGCCGATATCCCTAACGGGGTCAGCTCGCGAAAAATCACATGACCCGCAGGGGATGTTAGTAACCGCTGCAAGTCTTTAGTTTCATGTTTCTGGCTGATTTTCTGCATCTGTTCGCAGGGCTCATAAACCCAGCCAGGACGCTTAACCACCACCACATGACAAAGGGTCAGCAGTTCCTGCCAGCGATCCCAGTGTGGCAGAGACAGATAAGCATCCATCCCCAGCACCATACAAACAGGTACAGTTTCGCCGATTTCCCGGCGAAAAGACTCCAGAGTCAACACAGTATAGGAAGCATCTTCCGACAGGACCTCACGATCATCGGCAAACAGTCCAGGCTCGTCGATAACTGCCAGGCGCACCATATCCAAACGCTGCTGCCCGGTTCGCTCAGGCCGCTGCCGATGCACCGGCGCTTTGGAAGGAATCAAAGTGACTTGAGACACCCCCAGCCACTGTTCAATTTCTAACGCTGTGCGTAGATGACCATTATGAATAGGATCGAAAGTCCCACCCATAAACACTTTGACAGATTCGCTCATCAACAGTTACTGACGAATATGGCCATCACCCAACACCACGTATTTTTGTGAGGTAAGCCCTTCAAGGCCAACAGGCCCGCGCGCATGAATTTTATCAGTTGAAATTCCGATTTCAGCACCTAAACCATACTCAAAGCCATCAGCAAAGCGGGTAGAAGCATTAACCATCACCGAACTTGAATCCACTTCTCGCAGAAAGCTGCGGGACTTGGTGTAATTTTCAGTAATAATAGAATCGGTATGGTGAGAACCAAAGCGATTAATATGCGCTATAGCCTCATTCATATCACTAACCAGCTTTATCGACAAAATAGGTGCAAGGTACTCAGTTTCCCAGTCTTCAGCTGTTGCCGCTGTCAGGTGAGGCAACAGTTCGCAAGTTTTTTCACAGCCACGCAGTTCTACACCGATATCCCGATAACGCTCTGCCAGCTCCGGCAGAATATTCGCCGCACAAGCCTCATTCACCAGTAAGGTCTCCATCGTATTACAAGTACCATAACGATGGGTTTTAGAATTGATCGCAATATTAATCGCTTTGGTTTTATCAGCATCGTCATCTATGTAAACGTGACAAATACCATCCAGGTGCTTAATGACAGCAACCTTGGCATCGCGACTGACACGCTCAATCAGCCCTTTACCGCCCCGGGGAACAATAACGTCGACATATTCGGGCATAGTGATCAGCTCACCTACCGCTTCACGGTCGGTCGTTTTAACAACCTGAACAGTATCTGCGGGCAACCCAACTGCCTGCAGCCCGGTTTGAATACACTCAGCAACAGCTGCATTACTATGAATAGCTTCAGAACCGCCGCGAAGAATAGTCGCATTACCCGACTTTAAGCAGAGACTGGCTGCCTCAACAGTAACATTGGGACGAGATTCATAAATAATGCCAATCACGCCCAGAGGAACACGCATTTTACCTACCTGAATACCGCTGGGCAGGTAGTTCATATCAGTGATTGCACCGATCGGATCAGGAAGTGCAGCTACCTGACGCAAGCCTTCAATCATCGTATCGATCTGAGACTGCTTCAGCTCCAGACGATCAAGCATCGCATCATCCAGGCCGTTAGCCCGACCCTGCTCTAAGTCTTTTTCGTTCGCGGCAACCAATTCAGTACGGGACGCATCAATTGCATCCGCCATCGCTAACAGGGCGCGGTTTTTTTCGCTGGTATCAGCTTTCGCAATTGCGCGGGACGCGATGCGAGCCTGCTGGCCCAGCTCTGCCATATACTCTTTAACGTTCATAACCTTCCTTCTCCGTCGAGACCGGCCATTATACCCCGCTCAACAGCAAGGGTCATCGACAGAGAGAGTAAAAGCGAAAAAAAGCCGTTTTTGCAAAGCAACTTAACTGCTATTATCTGCAGGTTCTTCTGTCTCGGAATCTGAACCCTCGGAATATGGATAAACCGCAGCCTTTTGCAGCATTCACTAATCAGCGTACGCAGCTGATACTTACCCTCGCCTGCACCCTGCTGGGAGGTCTGCTGCTGGCCGGAATATATCTTTCAGTCGTTGCTGGTAAGACAGCCCAACACCAGACCCAACAACAAGGCGAACTACTGGGACAGCAAACCGTAACATTGATTAAACCAGCCCTGCTTTCCGATGACGCCGTCAGCCTTAACTTTGTGCTGAACCAACTGGTACGCCAACCCTATATTGAAGCGATCATCCTTAAAGACCCTAAGGACCGCCTTATTGGCAGAGCTGGAGACATTAAGCAGGACAACCTGATTCAGCAGGAGATATTAATCAGCCAGCAAGAACAGACGCTGGCAATACTGGAATTACACCTGAACCCCAAACCCAATCAGGAACATATCAACGGCCTTCTGGCCCAGACGGCAATTTTAGCGCTAATCATTATTATTCTGGCCCTGCTCGGCTGCTGGATCTGGCTTAACCGCTATCCAGAAACACTCACCCCAGCTCCGGCTGCAGCCGCAATAGACGATGAAAGCGATATAGTCCTGAGCCCCCCTCTGGTTGCACCATCCCGGCTGGACACAAAGAGACATCAGCCCCCATCAAACACAGCAACAAGCACAACTAAAAACACCGACAACCAAGACGATCCTGGAATATTAGTCGAGCTACTTCGCCCCGCTGATGACAGCCCAGGCATGCCCGACTTCGCCCCATTCTCTGAACACAAAAACTCAACTGACCATCATCACC